>JARXAF010000009.1 GCA_029865985.1 Verrucomicrobiota bacterium | reverse complement strand
GCAGGGTCCTGAGTTCATCCCACAACCCACTTTTCTCCGTCGTGTGACGGATGGCGAAAGCCAAGCGGCCGGTCGTTGAAAGATCCGGCACGGGTTCCAGGAGGTCACCCGATCAAATAAGACCTCCGGCGGCAAGGATGCCGTCTTGCAGTATGAAAGAGCTCTGGCGACGGAGCGATTTCAAGGAAGGAACCAAAACTATGGTCATTAACACAAACTACTCGGCACTGTCTTCAGGCCGGCAATTGGGCGAGTCACAAGGAATGCTGAACAAATCGCTGGCTCGATTGAGTTCGGGATCGAAACTGGTCAATCCGTCGGACGACGCAGCCGGATTTGCGGTCTCCGCGCGTTTCGACGCTCAAATCAATCGAACACAGGCTGCCGTTGACAACATCGGGAACGCAGTTTCGTTCTCCCAAACCCAGGATGGTTACCTGAAGAAGGTGGCTAAGGCCCTGGACCGCATGAGTGAGCTATCCCTACTCGCTCTCGATGAAACCAAGAGCGACACGGACCGTGGGCTCTATAACAACGAGTTCACGAAACTCGGAGCCTTTGTCACAGCATCTTCGACCCGTGATTTCAACGGCGTGAGTATGTTCGGTAGTTCCGCCATCAATGTGACGGTCAACAGCGAGGGGACGTCCAACTTCGCCTACAGTGCGGTCAACCTGTCACTAAGTAGCTACACCGTAGCTACGGGTTCCACCATTACGACTACCGCCAATGCGTCCACCGCGTTGACCAACGTGAAGGCCGCCATCAATCAGTTGGCCACAGATCGCGCCACAGTGGGTGCTAATCAAGCCGCCCTGAACATGTATCAGGAGCAGTTAGGGGTGTCGAAAGACAACCTGACGGCCGCCAATAGCCGCATCAAGGACGTGAACGTCGCTGACGAAAGCACGACCTTTGCCAAGTACAACATCCTGGTCCAGGCGGGCACCGCCATGTTGGCCCAGGCTAACGCCAGTCCGCAGTCGGCCCTCCGTCTCTTGGGCTAAGCCCAGCGCAAGGTTCGGTCCTGGGCGCGCCGACAAGGGCGCGCCTGGGCCGGGAGGAGCGGATGAATTCCCTCCTCCGGCCCTGTTCCAGGGGTTTCTCAACGCCGGAAAAATCCGGAACCCACCGGGTTCGCCAAAAAAGGCGAGCCCGGGGCGCAGCAATCAGTCCGCAGTCTTGAGAGGGAGAAACCTCCTCGGAGCTGGTCGGATCGGCAGGCCCGAAGGTATTCAGGGAGGTTTATCTCCACGGTATCTGCGGACTGATTCCTGCGCCCCGTGAAACTTGAACGCGATCCATTTCATCCAGAATACCGTGACAGAAGATCTCCAGGAATTGAGCTCGTTGGGAGGGTGTCGCCCTATTGGCCCAGGCCAACGCCATCCAGCAATCGGCTCGCCGTCTCGAGCCTCATCCGGAACAAACAGATGAGTACCAATATCAACCGTTTAGCCGGGAGAAGGAACGCCAAGCCAGAAACGCTGGGGGTGTTTCCAGAACCCTTCTTGGGCAGAGACCTGTCCACCCAAAGGACATCATGAATTTTTCACAAAACCCTTTTTCTCCGTCGTGTGACGGGTGGCGAGAGCCAGACGGCCGGTCGTCGAAAAAAACGGAACGGGTCCAAGGAGAGCACCCGATTTAATAAGCTCTCCGGCGGCAAGGAAGCCGTCATGAAAGAGGAACGCTTCCCGGTGACGGGGTGTGTTCCAGAAAGGAGTCAGTCCTATGATCATCAACACTAACTATTCGGCCATTTCCTCAGCACGCCAGCTGATGGATTCACAGGCGATGTTGAATCGCTCGTTGGCGCGGTTGAGCTCGGGATCCAGATTGGTCAACCCGGCGGACAACGCGGCTGGAGCAGCGGTTTCCGCTCGATTGGACGCGCAAGTCAATCGCACGCAGGCCGCGTCGGACAATGTCGGCAACGCCATCTCGTTCTCACAAACCCAGGACGGTTACCTGAGCAAGGTGGCCAAGGCCCTGGACCGCATGAGCGAGTTGTCCATGCTGGCCTTGGACGAAACCAAGAGCGATACCGATCGCGGTCTCTACAACACCGAGTTCCTGAACCTCGGGACGTTCATCACCAAGACGGCCCAACGGGACTTCAACGGGGTCAGCATGTTTGCCGGCGCCAACATCGGGGTATCGATCAGCAGTGAAGGTGATTCGTTCAGCTACTCGGGTGTCAACCTCAGCTCGGGTGCGTCCTACACGGCTGCCACCGGAACCACTATCTCTACCACAACCAATGCGACCACCGCATTGAGCAAGGTGAAGGATGCCATCACGCAGTTGGCGAAGGATCGTGCGACGGTGGGAGCCAATCAGAGCGCCTTGAACATGTATTCGGAGCAGTTGGGCGTGTCGAAAGACAACCTGATCGCCGCCAACAGCCGCATCAAGGACGTGAACGTTGCTGACGAAAGCACGAATTATGCGCGGTTCAACATCCTGGTTCAGGCGGGTACGGTCATGTTGGCTCAAGCCAACAGCACTCCGAAGTCGGCCCTCCGTCTTTTGGAATAAGCGAACTCCGGATAACCTCTAGAGAACGATCCCATTGAATCGTTAGCGCAAGGTTCGGTCCCGGGCGCACCGTCTTGGGTGCGCCCGGGCCGGGAGGAGCGGATAAAATCCCTCCTCCGGCCCTGCACAGGGTTTTGAACGTTGGAAAGATTTGAAACGCACCGGGTTCGTCAAAGGGGCAACTTGGGGCGTGGTCATCTCTCCGCAATCTGGAGAACTGGAAACTTCCCCGGACCGGATCCGATGTCCTCACCCGTGAAAACCCTTGGCCCTGTCCGGGTCGGCCGATAGCTTCGGCTCTCAGAAATTTTCTTTATGGCAAAACTTTCGATCCGCGACCTGAACGTCACCGGCAAACGCGTCCTGATGCGCGTCGATTACAACGTCCCCATGGAAGAGAAGGACGGGGTGATGGTGATCAACGACACCACTCGCATCAAAGAAACCCTGCCGACCTTGGAACTGCTGATTTCCAAGGGTGCCCGCATCATTTTGGCCGCCCATTTGGGTCGCCCGGATGGCAAGCGGGAAACGTCGATGAGTCTGGCTCCGGTGGCGACCCAACTGGGTCAGATGATCGGCCGCCCTGTCGCCTTCGTGGACGAGACCGTGGGTGACAAGGCGGAAGCCGCTGCGGCTGCCTTGAAGGATGGCGAAATCCTGGTCTTGGAAAACGTGCGCTTCCAGTCCGAGGAAGAAGCCAATGATCCGGTGTTCGCCGCTCGCTTGGCCCGTTTGGCCGATGTGTATGTGAACGACGCTTTCGGTGCCGCCCACCGCGCCCATGCTTCGACCAGCGGCGTGGCCCGCATCGTTCGGGCCTGGGGTGGTCAGGCTGCGGCCGGTCTCCTCATGGAGCGCGAACTGAAGTTCTTGGGCGATGAGCTGGAGAATCCCGCTCGTCCGTTCGTGGTGATTCTCGGCGGCGCCAAGGTGAGCGACAAGATCAAGGTCATCGACCGTCTGCTGGAAAAGGCTGACACCATCCTCATTGGCGGCGCCATGGCCTACACCTTCAAGCTGGCTCACGGCGGCAAGACCGGAAAATCCCTCGTCGAGAAGGACCACACCGGCACGGCCCTGGCGGCCGAAGCCAAGGCGGCCCAGCGCGGTGTTTCGTTCCAGCTGCCGACCGACACCGTCATTGCGGACCTCAAGGACACCGGCAAGGTCAACAAGAAGGGCCGCCCCGTGTTCGAATTCGTGAATCCCCGCGTCAATACGGGCGATATTCCGGACGACTGCGAAGGCTTCGACATCGGTCCGGACACCGTGCGTCGCTATTCCGAGGTGATCGCTTCGGCCAAGACCATTCTTTGGAACGGTCCGATGGGCATGTTCGAGGATCCGCGCTTCGCTGCGGGCACCCAGGCTGTGGCCAAGGCCGCCGTCGAGGCCACCCAGAAGCACGGGGCCAAGTCGATCATCGGTGGTGGCGACAGCGTCAAGGCCGTCAACAAGGCGGGTCTGGGCAATCAGGTAACCTTTGCCAGCACCGGCGGTGGTGCGAGCCTGGAATTCCTGGAAGGCATCCCTCTGCCGGGCGTGGTTGCGTTGGATGATCGCTAAGCGGCTCATCCCGACGAAGTTCGATTTCAAACCCCTGCGGTTGCTCCGGCAACTCAGGGGTTTTTTTGTGGGATCGAACACCCATTCAGCGGATGGAAGGTTTCTCCTTCCTCAGAATGTGGGCGACTTGGGATGTCCCTATGGCTCCGGTTTGAATGGGTGAGCCCCGGGGTGGAAACGGTGATGAAGCCGCAGAATCAAGCTGCGGAGGCTCGTGCGTAGCGGGCACCGGCCAGCGCGTCGGCGAGCCGGTCGATGAAGGGGTGTTGGGCGATCTTCATCCGCTCTTTGGCGGCGGTCGGGCTGAAAAATCCGGCCCGGTCGATTTCCGGCCATGAGGCCCAAAGCCCTGAACCCGTTGGCCATTCCACATCGACGTGGTTGCTCTGGATGCCGTCGTTCGGATCCCACTCCCCTTCGAAGGCCCAGGCAAACACGGTCTTGCCGCCGCGTTGGCGAATGGATCCCAACTCGATGAAGGGCGGTGCGCTGATGATTCCGACCTCTTCGGTGAACTCCCGGCACGCCGCATCGAGTGCGCTTTCACCCGGCTCGATTTCGCCCTTGGGGATCGTCCAGATACCGTGATCCCGGTGCGGGAACCACGGCCCTCCCGGATGCGCAATGAAGACCTCCAGTGCACCGCCTCGGAAGCGGTACATGAGAAGGCCGGCGCTGACGCGGGATGGACGCATGACGGGATGAGGACGCTGGACCAACCGCCCCCGGAGGCACCGCCGACGGGAGGGAACGGCAGCAATCAACAACGCCCGGCAGCGTATGTCATACCCCGCCGTACGGCAACATCGCCGTTAAACATCGCCGTTAAACCTGCCGCGGACTGCGTCCCGATTCTGTGCCTCCTATGGCTGGATTTACCGGGTCTTTTTGGGCGCCGATTTCTTGGCCTTGGCAACCGGTCCCAATCCGAGGGCTTGGAATCGTGCGTCGACTTCTTTGAGATGGAACTCGAGCGAACACAGCGCCTCCAGTTCACCCTTCTTGAAATGCCCCGCCACCTCCGGGTCGGCCTTGAGCATCTCCAGGAAATCGGCGTCGTCGCGCCCGGCATGCTTCACCTCCCAGGTCTTCATTGCGTTGCGTTGGACCAAGGCGTAGGCGTCCTCCCGGGTCAGGCCTTTGCGGATGAGGGCCAGCAGGACGGTTTGGCTGTTCCACATGCCCAGGCTGAGGCCGAGGTTCTTGCGCATGTTCTCCGGATAAACCAACAGGCCATCCATCAGCCGGGTCAGCAGACCGAACATGTAGTCGAGCAGGGTGCACGAGTCGGGGAAGATGACCCGTTCGACGGAACTGTGGCTGATGTCGCGTTCGTGCCACAGCGCCACGTTTTCCAGAGCCGCCACGGCATTGCCGCGGATCACACGGGCCAGACCGGTGAGGCGTTCCCAGGTGATGGGGTTGCGCTTGTGAGGCATGGCGCTGCTGCCCTTCTGGCCACGGGTGAAGGGTTCCTCAGCCTCCAGAACCTCGGTGCGTTGCAAGTGGCGAAACTCCACGGCCCAGTGCTCGAAGCCCGAGGCCACGAGAGCCAGCCCGTTCATGAACTCGGCATGGATGTCACGCTGGATGACTTGAGTGGCAATGGGCGCGGGCTTGAGTCCGAGGCGCTTGCAAACATGGGCTTCAACCGAGGGCGGCAAGTGGGCGTGTGTTCCTACGGCGCCGCTGAGTTTGCCGATGGCGACGACGCTCCGGAGGTGCTGGAAGCGGGTCAGCGCCCGCGAGAACTCCTCGTGCATCAAGGCCAGTTTCAAACCGAAGGTGGTGGGTTCGCCATGAATGCCATGGCTGCGCCCGATGCAAGGGGTTCGCTGATATTCCCGAGCCCGTCGGGCGATGATGGGCAACAGGGTTTCCACATCCCGGATGAGCAGATCGATGCTTTGCACCATCTGCACCGCGAAGGCGGTATCCACGATGTCGGAGCTGGTCAGGCCGAAGTGCAGCCAGCGGCTGGCCGGGTCGTTGATGCGCTCGGTCACCGCCGTGGTGAAGGCGATGACATCGTGGTTGAGCACCTTTTCCAGTTCGCGCTGACGGGCGACCAATCCCGCGGTGTCGCCTTTCCAAGCCTGACAACCCTTCTGGATCTTCAGGAAGTCCTTCTTCGGCACCACGCCCTGGGTCACCAGCGATTCACTGGCAAACTCCTCGATGTCGAGCCACAGGCTCAGCTTGTTCTCCTCGGTCCAGATCGCCCGCATCTCGGGCCGTGAATAGCGTTGAATCACCGGCCCATCATGGGCCGGTCGGCGCCCGAAGGCCAGACCGCTCCTGGGTGGGCGACGCAGGCGGCGATGTCCGCGGCATAGCCTTCCCGATAGCTCGGAAACTGCGGCTTCCAACCCAACTCTTCGCTCAGGCGTCGGTTGGACACGCGCTTGTGGGTGGTGCCGCGTTTGCGGGTCGACGGGCCCGCCATCGGTTCGGCCACCGGCGGCAACGGAAGCCCCGTTTCTTGGGCGAGGAATTCCAGGAACGCGCCTTGGAGAACGGGTTCGTCATCGACGGCGTTGTAAATCCGGCCCGGATCCCCCCGGAGTATCACCGCCTCCAGGGCTGAGGCCACATCGTCTCGGTGGATCATGTTGATCCAGCGGCCATGATTCTGGCCTTGGCTTTGTTCGCGTCGGGCCTGACCGGCGAGGAACTGCTGGAAGAGGTGCCCGCGCCCTGGACCATAGATGCCCGCCACGCGGACGATTTGTGTGGCAACGAGGCCCGCTCGGTGCGCCTCGGTGAAAACCTGTTCGGTGGCGACGAGCAATCGACCGGTTTCTCCAGCGGGTTCCACCGGGGAGTCTTCGCTCACCCAAGAGCCGTCGGTTTGACTGTAAACGCTCGTGCTGCTCACCGAAACCATCCGGCCCACCCGTCGGTGCCGCGCCCATTCGATCAAATTCCGGGCACCCCCCAAATACACTTCCCGGTAGGCATCCGCTCCGCCGCGACTCGAAGAAACCGCGCATACCACCGCATCAAAATCGCCCGGAATGGCCTCCAAATCTGCGGGTCGGGTGAGGTCGCCGGACAGGGGTTGGATACCGGCGGCGGCCATCGCTCCGTCCGGATCACTTTGTCGGCGCAGGCCCAGAACCTCGGCACCGGAAGACGACAATCGCTTTCCCAGCGCCAGGCCCACATACCCACAACCGACAATCAAGATCCGCATCTTGGGACCTACCATTGACCCCAGGTCGATGGGGTCAAGTCTGGGTACTGACCTCTCGGCCACCGCCTGCACAGTGTGTGCCCTGCCTTGCGTCTGGGCCCGGGTGCGACAACGTTGCGGTCCTGCGCATGAGCAACGTGCTATCCCGATTCAATCCGTCTCTCGCCACCCTGCCGGTGTATGTGCCCGGTCGGCCCATCGAAGAGGTCGCCCGCGAACATGGCTTGGATCCCGCCGGCATCATCAAGCTGGCCTCCAACGAAAACCCCTTCGGCCCCTCGCCCAAAGCCTTGGCGGCCATGGAAACCGTTCTGCGCCAACTGCACCTCTATCCCGACGGTTCGGCCTCGGTGCTCAAACGGGCTCTCGCAGAATCACTGGGTATCCGGACGGAGAACCTCATCCTGGGCAATGGCTCCAATGAGATACTGGAGTTTGTCGGCCACGCGATGATGCGCCCGGGGGTCGAGGTGGTGGTTCCAGAGTTCTGCTTTGCGGTTTACCCCATTGTGACGGCCTTGTTCGGAGCCACGTTGGTCACCGTGCCTGCGGTCGATTTCGCCGCCGATGTCCCTGCCATGATCCGTGCGATCACGCCCCGTACCGGCGTGCTCTTCCTGGCTAATCCCAACAACCCCACCGGCACGCGGACTTCCCGCGAAGACATCTTCCGATTGCTCCGTGAAGTCCCGAAGGATGTGCTTATTGTCATGGACGAGGCTTACATCGAGTTTCTTGAGGATCCGGTGGACTTGATTCCTGAAATCCGTTCCGGCACCCAAGAGAACCTCCTGCTCTGCCGGACCTTCTCCAAGATCTTCGGATTGGCTGGCCTGCGGCTCGGCTATGGCATCGCCTCTCCCACGTTGATCTCGGCCTTCGAGAAGGTGCGCCAGCCCTTCAACATCAACTCCATCGCGCAGGCCGGTGCGTTGGCCGCCCTCCAGGATGGCGATCATCAAGCTCGCACCCGCGAGAACAACCGGGTGGGCGTCGAGTATTTCCAGTCGGCCTTCCAGGCCATGGGGCTGCCTTATGTGCCGTCTCACGCCAATTTCGTGCTGGCGAAGACCGGCCGCGGTGCCGCGGTCTTTGCCGCATTGCAGCAGCGGGGGATCATCACCCGGCCGATGGGTAGCTACGGATTGACCGACTGGTTGCGCATTTCTGTCGGCACTCCGGCCGAAAACGCCCGCTGCCTCATCGCCCTGCGCGAAGTGCTGGCGACGTTGCCTGCGGTTTGATGGTTCTCCAGATCACACCCATGAGCACTCCGACTTCCCTGTGTGTTGAAACCGTCCCGGCCCAACAAGTGCCTTCGCGGGCGTTGCTCATCGTCCTCCATGGACTGGGTGACTCCTCGCAAGGTTGGGAATGGTTGCCCGGTGAATTGCGTCTGCCCTGGCTCGAGTACGTTCTGGTCAATGCGCCGGATCCCTACTACGGCGGATACTCGTGGTACGACTTGCCCGGCGATGCCGGTCCGGGCGTGCGCCGCAGCCGCGAACTGCTCCGCCAACTCATTGAAGAGCGCATCGCCGCCGGCCACGCCCCGGAACGCATTGGGATTCTGGGTTTTTCGCAAGGATGCCTGATGACCTTCGACGTGGGCTGGCGGGTCACGCCGCGGTTGGGAGCGTTGGTGGGCATCAGTGGCTACATCCACGATCCAGCCACGTTGCTGCTCGAGTTGGGACCCGAGGCACGACAAGTTCCGGCCTTGTTCACCCACGGTACGCAGGATGCGGTGGTGCCCCTGGTGCCGGTCCGCGGACAGGCGCAGGCCTTGAAGGAAGCGGGCCTGAACTTGGAATGGCGCGAGTTCGCCAAGGCCCACACCGTGGCTGGTGAGCCGGAAATCCGCCTGATCCGCGACTTCCTGACCCGGCATTTGGGATCTTGATCCCAGAACCGCTCCTCCCAGAGTCGTTCCTTTTCGCTGAAACCGATCATTCGAGGGAAGCGTCACGGAAGCTCGCAGGTTGAAGGTGTGCCCAGCACGCGTACTCTCCGGACATGAAGTACCGCTGGAGATCGACGGTGGCGCTTGGGGCGCTGGGTCTCGCCGGGGTGATCGGTGCGGAATCGCCATCGGTGGGGCGGGTGACCCGTGGGTTCGACCTCGATCCCAGGCTCGAGTCCGAAGTCTGGTGCGCCGAGCCGCAGGTGGTGGATCCGGTGGGCTTGGCCTTCGCTGCCGATGGCGTGGCCTATGTCGCCGAATGCCGGGATTATCCCTATGGCGCGGGTGCCTCCGGGCGACCGGGCAGCACCGTGCGCCGGTTG
>JARXAF010000039.1 GCA_029865985.1 Verrucomicrobiota bacterium | reverse complement strand
TGCGGGGACGATCCACGTGCGTGCCTCGGACGTCGCCCCGGGCTTGGTGGCCCCGGCCCAGGCGCTGGTCGACGCGCCGCGCGCCCATCTCGTCGGGCCGATGGCCGGAGTGGATGCCCAGGAATACCGCGTGTGGCATCAGACCGATACCAACGGCGTGGCGCGGAAGTGGTTGGTCGATGATTCGGGCCAGGCCGTCTGGCTGGTGGATCCCGCCATCACGGGAACCGAGACCAAACTGCCCAGTGGGGCCACGGTCACCAAGTACGATGCGCCGAAAACCGTGCTGGTGAGTTACATCATCAAAGGTGTTCTGGATCGCAAACTGCCTTGGGACTTGGTGCTCATCGGCGTGATGATCGCCCTGGTGCTCGAACTGAGCGGGATTCCGTCGCTGGCCTTCGCGGTGGGGGTTTATTTGCCGATTTCGACCTCGCTCGGCATTTTTGTCGGCGGGTGTGTGCGGTGGTGGGTGGATCGCGCAACGCACGCCCGGGGGCATTCGGCGGGATTGAGCCCTGCAGAGATTGCCGCGGAAAGTGATCGTTCGCCCGGGGTCTTGATGGCCAGTGGGTACATTGCCGGAGGCAGCATCGCGGGCATCGGCGTGGCGATTAGTCAGGGAGTGACGACGGGCTTCAACGAGTCGGTCGAGAAGTGGATGACCGCGCACAACCCGTTCTTTGAGGGGCCATCTTCAGACGCTCTGTCGCTACTGCCCTTTGGCGTGCTGGTGGTGCTGCTGTTTCTCGCCGGCAAGTCCGGGGCTCGACAGCAAAAAGCCGCTGCAGGAAAGATTTCCTGAGCGGCTTCCCCAGCTCCGAATTTGTTACCAGCCGTATTCGATGGAACGGCGCTGCCAGAGGAACTCGAACATGTTGCCTTCGTGGGGTTGATCCCAGGAGATCTTCATGGTGGAGACCGGGCCGATGTTCAGACGGTCGATTTCAGTGAAGGCCTCGAGGTCGCGAATGAAGGCCGGGTCTTTCGTGATCGCCGAGCAGGCCAGGGTGTAGCCGATATTCTTGAGCACCTCGGATTGCGGGCAATGGACCACGCTGGCGTAAGGGCAGAGGAACTCCCGGTTTGCCAGCGGGTGAGCGAACGAGTCGCAACGCACGATGGTCGGCCGCATGAAGGTGCCGATGTCGCTGGAGACTTTGCGGGAGCCGCCGCGGTAGCGGGCGGTGACGTCTTCGGCACCCGGTGTCTTGAGGCCGTCTTCGATTTGCCCATCGATGTAGTCCGCCATCTTGGGGTTGGCGAAGCCGGAGAGCCGGGCCTCGGGATCGTCGGAGGGCGTGGGAGCGATGGGGCCGAGCTTCTTGGCCAAGGCATCGGCGATTTCTTCCGCGTACTTGGGAACCACCACGGCACTGGCATTGATGCACGAGCGGCCGCCGTTGTCGGCGATGCTGGCGGCGATCACGTCGATGAACGCGGGCCAGTTTTCGATCTGGTCTTCGCCGATGACGAACTTGCTCCAACCCGGGCCATGGATCTGGATCGCCGGGTTGTGGGCGTACTGCTGGGTGGTCGACTTGTCACCGAAGATCAAGGCCCGGCCGCACAAGTTCAGGATGGCGGCGGCGCCCTCGTGATCGGTGGGATAGAAACCAAAGGCCTCAGCGGGGACCCCGGCGGCGATGAAGGCTTGGATGAGTCGGTACGGGGTCCAGGGCTCCTCCTTGCCGGGCTTGATGATCACCGGCGTCTTGAGGGAGATGGCCGGAATCCACAGGGAATTCACGGCCGGCGAATTGCTGGGCATCACTAGGCCGAGGGCGTGGGCCGTGGGGAAGAAAGCCAGCTTGGTTCCGAACTGCTCGCCGCGTCCTTTGTCGAGGATGGTGAAGTCGAGCCCGCGGGAGAGACCGTTGAGCACCTCCGGCATGTGGGTGAGGGCGTAGTGGATCTTTGCCATGTTCCGCTTCACCATGATGTGGGGCAGGCCGCTGGTGCTGCTGAGGGTCTTGATGTACTCGTCGGCGCTCTGGGTATGGCCGCGGTCTCCCAAAGGCAGCGTTCCATTGAGGAACAAGTCACCGGCCTTGGCGCTCATGGCCATCAGCTCGGCGATGGTGAAACGATTCAAGGCGGCTCGGGCGACTCCCAGCTTGGTCAGGTCTTTTTTGACGATGCCGGCATTCACGGACGAGACGACGGCGCAGACTTCTCCGGTGCGGAAATCTTTCACCTCCGTTTGCTCCAGGGAGGCGTAGTTGCGGCCGAGACGAATGACAGGGAGATGCGGAATGGTGCTCATGGGATTCGATGAACGGACTTCAAACTGGTACGTCTGCGTACAATTGGCAAACGCAGGTTTTGGATCTTGGGTTGAGGTGAAAGTCTGAAGTCGTTCTTCAGGGTTTCTTGGGAGGAGTGATGACGGTGAGCCGCTCGGCGACGGTGGCCGCACGGTAGTCGGCCTGGGCCCGGAAGCAGTCGGCATCGATGTCCACGGCGCTCACTTGGGCATCGAAGGCCGCCTGCTCCCGCAACTGTAAGGCCAACAAGTCGGCGGCGCCGCGGGCGAAGCGTTCTGTCTCGGCCTCTTGAAGTTCCACGGCTAGCTGGACATTCAGGCGGGCTTGCACGGTTTGTTCGTGGGCCGCACTCCAGGCAGAGAAGGAGTCCCGAACTTCCGTCTGGATGCGGTCGCGGGCGAACTGCTGCTCGCGGGTGACTTGTTCGAGTTGAGCTTCGACTTCGGCCGCCCGCCCCTTGGCCTCGCGGCGCTGCAGGGGCACTCGCAATTCGACGCCCACTTGGACTTCGGCTTCGGTCTGGTCTTTGTAGCGACGGTCGCCGTAGTCGCGGCTGGCGCTGACACCAGCATCCAGATTCGGAAGGAGTTGGTTCTTGGCCAGTCGGCGATCCACCTCGAGCTTTTCTTGAGTCAGGCTGAGGCGCTTGAGTTCGGGTCGGGTCGTCAGTGCTCGTTGCAGGTCTTGTTGCAGCAGGCTGGCCTCAGGACCCTCCGGCGTCGGCAGGAAGGGTGGCAATCGGTCCCGTGTGGCCACGGTGGGGTTCTCTCGGGAATCGCGATAGAAGAGTGATAGGGCCAATCCAGCCGCCTCGAAGCGGCGGCGCGCTTGGACCACGGCCAGTTCCCGCGCGACAATGAGGCGTCGATTGTCGGTCAGGACGATGCGCGGAATCAGACCGGACTCGCTTTGAGTCTTGAGGGCGTCCATGCGCTCGCGGGCGATTCGGAGCAGCGCCTCGGACAATCGCAGACGCTCTCCGGCTGCGAGCCATCCGTAGTAGCCCGCGGTGGCGGCTCGGATGAAGTCGAGTTGTTGGCGGTGGATCACCGGGTCGGCCAGCTCTTTGTCGAGTCGCGCCTTGATCAGCGTGGCCCGCCGCCGGTCGATGGACCCATCGCGCAGCAACGGCAACCGGAAGCCGATCCGGGGTTCGCCGGAGCCTTGGGTGCGGCTCTTCTCGTAGTCGGGCAACAGGCCTCCGGAGGTGATGCGATAGCCTCCGAAGAGGGTGCTGCCCCAGATGCCGGTGAATTGCTCGAAGCCCGTGTCGACGGTGGTGCTTTGGTAATATCCGCTGGGAGCGTCGAAGAGGCGTGAGAAGAACTGGAAATCGAAGGTGCCGCGCGCGCTCTGGAGACGTCCGGCGGCGACATCCCGCTCGATCAAGGCGGCCAGCATGGGGGGGTATTGCTGGCGGACCGAGTCGAGCACCTCGTGGAGTGTCAGCGCACTGGCGGTGGCGAGGGAGAGGTGAGTTGTCTCCGCTGATCCCGCGGACGGGGACGTATTGGTTGCCGGGGTCGCGGGCGATTCGGCAGCCTGCAATTCCCCCAAGGCATTGCACAGGAGAAGGCCTACGAGGAGAGCCACGATGTGTCTGTAAAGATCACCCCAGGCCGCGGTCGACCGGGAGGCGTGCGGTTTCCGGGCTAATGCCCAATTCCAAGGAAACGTCCGGTCGGAGATCACGTTCATGACGGGCGAATCACTTCTTGGGATCAAGGAGTTCCTCGGAGATCACCGGTGGAAAACCGTTCAACTGACGCCAGACCTCGTACCACAGCGGAACTCGTTGGAGCAGCACCCATCCGTTGGCCCGGACTCCCTGCCTGAGCCATCGGGAATCTGGCCAAGGCACGAGAGTGTCTTTTTCATCTTGGCTGGCGATGCTGTCGGGTTTTTCGGCCACGAGAATGCGGAACTTGCCCTTGCCGTTGTCGGTGGGGTCTACGAGCACCACTTCGCCACCGAAGGTGCCCCGCGCGAGGCTGGGCCAGCCGACGAGTTGGAGGGCCGGCCAGCCCTCGAACTGAAGGCGCACCGGACTTCCCTCTCGCACGACCCGGCCATCGGGACCCGTTTCGCGGGCAATGACCAGAGGCATGTCTTGGCCACTGAGCCACACCTCTACCATGGGTCTATCAGTCTGGCCGATGATGGTGCAAAGCGGTGATCCGGCGCGAAGGAAGGTTCCCTCGGTGGCTTGCAATCGGAACACGATGCCGGCCCTGGGCGCGGTGACTTTCTGCATGCGGGTTTGGCTGATCTGGATCTCCACGCCGGTCAGCGATTGCTCTGCGGAGGCCAGTTCAGCGCGGGCAGAATCGCGTTGAGCCGTGATGCCCTGAATCGCCCCCCGCAAGTCGACGGGAGTTCGATCGAGTTCGGCTTGGGAACGTTGCAATTCGGCTTCGGTGCGATCCCGTTCGAGGGTGGCCAATTCGAAGTCTCGCTGGGAAACCAGTCCGCGCTTGTCGGAGTACAAAGCCTTGAGGCGGTCGAATTGGAGGCGAGCGGTGTCAGTTGCGAATCGGGCTGCGGCCCATCGGGTTTTGGCGGCCTCCAAAGCCAGAGGCACGGCGCGCTCCTGTTCGCCGATTTGAAGGCCCAGCGATTCGACCCGGGTCTTGGCGGCATCGCGTCGGGCGGTGGCGGCGTCCCGTTGCTGGAGGAGGTTCGCCAATAGGTTGGGATCGTTGTCCACGATCTCGAAGAGCGGATCCCCTTCCTGAACTTGTTGGCCTTCCACGACGAAGGATCGGTGGACCTTGCCGGGAAGCGGAGCTTCGACCGTGAGGCTTCGCTCCAAGGGATTGTAGGCGATGATTCTTCCGGATCCGCTGACGAATTGCTGCCAGGGCAGGACGATGAGCGCTATCAGGGCGACGATGCACAACGCGGCCGACAAGACGGTGAGTTGACGCAGTCGGTGCGATGAAGCCGTGCGGTCGAGCGCGCTGAGTCCGCTGCGGCGGTCGAGCAGGGGCATGGCCGAAGGCACCGGAGAATCCGAGGGAACCTCCGCTGTCAGGGGATCGGTTGTGGCCGGTTCGCTGTTCATGGGCGGGGAGGAAGTTCAGAACCGTGGCTGGGACGGCTGAGGTGGCATTCGCCTAGTTGGACTGAATGGTCGCAGCGGCGCAGCAAGTCGGGATCGCGTGTCACCAGGACCAGCGTGCGCGGTTCACGGGCGTCGAAGAGTGCGGCCTCCAGTTTTTCGAGGGTGTCGATCTCGAGGCCATCGAGGGCTTCGTCTACCAGCAGCAATTGCGGTTTGCGGATGATGGCCCGGGCGAGGATGAGCCGGCTGCGCTGGGAGTTGGTCAGCGGGTGGCCCCCGGGACTGAGCACGGTTTCGAGTCCGTCGGTCATGCGATGCACCACTCCCAAAAGTCCCACGCATTCGAGGGCCCGGTTCACGGCGTCGATGTCAATATCCGGGCGGCCGAGTCGGACATTTTCCAGGATGGTTCCTTGGACAATGTCCTGACCCCGCACCAGGAAAACCTGCCGCCGGAGTTCGCCGAGTTGCCACAGTCGGAGATCGATGCCGTTGAGCAAGACCTGCCCGGTGGTGGGTTCTCTCAGGCCAGCCAAGAGATCGAGCAAGGCACTGCCTCCCAGTCCTCCCGGACTGATGATGCCCAAGGTCGAGCCGGGTGGGATTTCGAGGTTTTGGTCTTGCAGGACAGGGAGGTCGCCCGCGGGCGCATAGGTGACTCCCCGGACTTGCACCCGCAACCCGCGCTCCGTGACAGCCGGTTTCTCGCCGGTTTCTCGCTCGATGGGCAGGTCGACCAAATAGCCTAGCTTATCCACCGCGGCCAACGCGTCGTACCAGCTCTCCAAGTGTTTCCCGAGTTTGGACATGGCCGCCGCGATGGAGGCGACGATGAGTTCGCTGGCCACGAGTTGACCGAGGGTTAGTTCGGCCCGAAGGACCAGCCAACCGCCAATGGACAGCAACGCGGCACTGGCGATGGCTTGAAGGCCCAGCAAGGTGATGATTTGACCCAGCAAGATACGGAAGTGGGATTTTCGCGCCGTCAGGTAATCCAGCGCCAACCGGTCGGCTCGCGAGCAGGCCATTTCGGCGGCGCCACTGACTCGAAAGAGCAGGGGAAACATCGCGATTTGCTCCAACCAACCCACCACCGCGTGTTTGGCGTAAGATTCGTCAATGCTGGTTCGGACGGCTCGCTTCCCCGGTAGGAAGACCACCAAAACCAGCAGCACCATGAGGATCGAAGCGAAGATCAGGAGGAGTGGGTGGTAGAACCCCAGCACCACCAATCCAATGAGGGTGCTGAAGATGACGTTGATGCCATCGAGCAGCAGACCGGAGGCGCTCTTCTGGACCGTCACCACATCGAAGAAGCGATTGACCAGCTCCGGGCCTTGGTGGGCTTCGAGCACCTCCAACGGGACTCGAGGCAGTCGGAAAGCCAAGTCGGCCGTGAGTCGGACGAAGATCCGGCGCTGTATCAACTCCATGGCGTATTCCTGCCCCGCTCGCAGAATCCCGAGCATTCCCAATAGGAACATCAGGAAAACGGCCAGGACGATGAGCGCTTGGACGTAAACCGGCTGTTCACTGCCGAAGGCGAAATTATTGACGACGGCATCGGCCGTCAGCGGGGTCGCCAAGTAGAGGATTCCTGAGATGATCGAAAGGATCAGGATGATGCGGATTTCCTGCACCTCGGGTCGCAGCAGTGCGAAGAAGCGGTGGAACGGTGTCGGATGGGAGGACGATCCCGCAGAATGCCGGTTCCCGCTATGCGCGGAACTTGGATGGTTGGAGCCCATGACGGAGTGGGAAACGTTATAATCTACATCTGAAATAAATCAAATCGACGATTCAGAAACAGCGCACCACTGCCCTGGGGGTAGATTTCCCAAGTCGAGGGCCCCGAATCGACTGCGGTGGAGCGACTCCACGCGGAAACCCTGACTGGCAAACATACGCCGGACTTGATGGTAGCGACCCTCGATGAGGTCCAGGCTGGCCGTCCGGGTTCCCGTGAGGGTCAAGGTGGCGGGGAGGCAGGGATCGGACTCATCCGGCAAGCGCAGGGTGCCGGAGGCGAACAAGGGGATGAGTTCCGGAGTCAGATCTTGATCCACCAAAACCTCGTAGCGTTTGGTGACCTTGTGTCGGGGCGAGGTCCAGCGTTGCACGAGTTCTCCCCGGTCGGTGATGAGCAACAGCCCAGTGGTTTCCTTGTCCAGACGCCCAACACTCGTGATGGGCGGATTGCGACGGCTCCAGCGTTCCGGGAGCAGGGAAAACACGTTGGCTCCTTCCCGTTCGTCCCGAGAGCACACGAGGCCCGCCTGTTTGTGAAGCATCACCAGAATTCCCTCGGGATGATCCACGGGTTCGCCGTCGATGCGAAGGTCTGCCAGCAACACCTTCTCCGAGGGGTCCTTGGCGATGAGGTCGCCGATGCGCACCCGACCGGCCTTCAACCAGCCCCGAGATTCACCCCGGCTGCAGTAGCCGTGGCGGGAGAGCATTTGATCGATACGGAAGCGCGTCATGAGACCCCACTGTAGCCATCCCACCGGCTGGCGACGACGCGAAATTCCTCGGCCAACGCGATCCACCCGAAACCGGTTCGGCCTTCCGTTGCTGGATTGGAGGTCTATCCTCGCCGCCCATGACACGACATTGCCATCGCTGTGGCTGGCTCTGGACCCTTCGGGATGCCCCGGGTCGCAGTGAGAGTTGCCCCCAGTGTCGGGCTGACTTGAGGGTTTGCCTCAATTGCAAGTTTCACGATCGACAGGCGGCTTATCAGTGCAGCGAGCGTCGGGCAGAACCTGTTTCTGAAAAGGATGCGGCCAATTTCTGCGAATACTTCGACTTCCAGGTGCGGGAATGGCGAGGCGCTGCGAGTTCCGGTGGATCGCGGGAGGATCAGGCGCGGGCCGAGTTGAAGCGGTTGTTCGGTGACGATTGAGCTCCACGGGGGTCACTCGCCGCGCAAGGCTGCCAGGAGTTCGCCCCGACAGGCCTGACGCGTGGCCATCCAAGTCCAGAGCACGCCATTGACGAAGACCACTCCTAGAATCCAACCCAGCGACACCCAGGGAAGTCCCTGAGGATTCACTCGCCAGATCGGGGCTGTGGCCAACACCGACGCAGTGATGCCGAACAGCATGCCGAGCGCAAGCAATCGAAGGTGTTCGGAGAGGATCATGGCTTGGATTTGCGATTTCTGGAATCCCACGGCCGCCATTAAGGCGAGTTCACTGCGGCGCTCGAGAACATTGCGTTGGACCACCAGGCCCAGACCCACGCTTCCCAGGAGCAGACCCAGACCACCCAACCACTGGAAGGTGTTCAGGTAGGTGTTTTGGACGGCGTTGAAGCGGTTCAACCGGGCCACCGTGGTCGTGGTTTCCAAGCCCAAGTCGGTCAAGCCACGGGTCAATGCCTCAGCGATGGGTTTCTCGTCGCCTTCGGTGTGGATGAGGAAGGAACGGTAGCCGTTCTCACCGGGGAAACGGCGAACAAACTCTGCTTCCGAGATCAATAGTTGCCCCTGCAGAATGGAGTTGGCCACGGCGCCCACCAGACGCACCTGGAACGGATTGCCGCGCTCATCCACGTAGTCCAGAACATCACCGATGGTTTTGCCCAAAGCCCATTGGATGGAATTGGCGTCTCCAATGGCGGGGATGGGAGCATTGTTGGTGGCGGTCGGCACGAGGCTCATCCAAGGACGATCACTGGGCATTCCGGAAGCCAGCGATTGGAAGGTGAATGCCTTTCGATCGGCGAGGGACTCGGGTCGAACACCGAGCAGTCGGGGGCGTTGGGCCCGGTTCAGGTTGAGGCAACTGGCGTCATCGCCCTCTCGGACTCGCATGGGGACCACCGACATGCCTGTCAGGCGTTTGGGGTCCAGCCCGAGCCGTTCCTGCCCCCGGATGGAATTGAGATCCTCGTGGACGGGTAAAGAAGAAACCGCCCAGAGGCTGAATCCTCCGGTACCGGAACTGCGTTGGCGCGAATCCCGGGAAGCGTCGAGACGATTGGCGGCCACGGCCACGATCAGGAACACGGCCACGGCCAGCAGGCTGACGACCGCTGCAGAGCGTTTGGGTTGGCGATGGGGCGCGCGCGAAGCGAGTTCCGAGCGGGTGGTGGCCGCAGCGTTGGTTCGGCTCCTCAGCAACCGCCGGCGATAGAACAGCAGGGTGCTTCCCAGGAACAAGGCACCGGCTCCGAAGAAATAACCCGGCTGCAGTGCCGGATCGGCTTTCAATCCGATGCCGACGAGTGCCGTTGTAGAGAGCAGTGCCAGACTGGGCAACAACACGGTAGCCGACTGTCCCACACCCGAGCCAATGGATGCTCCGTCATTGAGCAGTTCTCGCGGACTCCGCTTCACCAGTTGATTTAGGGCTCGGCGTTGGGTCCAGCCGACCATGAGCACTGCCGCGAGCCACCCGCCGGCGATGGAGGCCAGGGCGGGGTGAAAGTCCAATGAGGCTCCGGCCACGGCGTCCTTCCACAACGTGTTTAAGCCCACCAGAACGACTTTCCCATAAAGGAGGCCTCCGCCGCAGCCCAATGCGGATCCCAGTGCCGCCAGGTAAAGTCCTTCCCTGAAAAAGAGCTGCGAGGTGGCCTTGGGGGTCCAGCCCAAGGCCAGCAAGGTGCCGATCTCTTGAACACGACGTTCCATGCCAAAGCGGAAGACCAAGTTCAGCAGCAGGAGCGCGGACACGATGAGGAAGAAGCTGAATCCGATGAACAGCCCGCCGAAATCCTGACCACCTCGTGCTGCGGCCAGAGCAGACGGTGAGAGCGGTTGGAATCGCAGCCCGAGATCCGCTGGCGTGATCTTTTGTCGCAGTTCTTGCGAGAGGCCGTTGACCAGACTTCGAGCTTCCCAAAAATCGCCCAGAAACCAGCGGATACCGGTGGCGTTTCCGAAACGGTTGGCCCACATCCGTCGCCCGGCCGCGAGGGTGATGAAGGCCTTGGGTGTTCCCCGCCATTGCTTCCAGTAGGCCTCGTCCTTGTCCCGGATTTGTCGGGTCAATTCGAAGCCGGCATCCCAATCCTGGGTGCTTTCCGCTTTCGATAGGCCTGGGAATTCCGGCATCAGGGACCGGTCGCCATGGAGTCCTTGCAAGGGAACCATGCCACGCACGCGGAACCGATTGGTTTCCTCAATGAGGCGAGCACCGGTGTCCACCCGGTAGGACAGTACCGAAACCCAGTCACCGGCTTTGAGGGCCAGATCCTCTGCAAGCCAAGAGTTGATCAGGATTTCATCGTCAGCCATTCCGTCCGGGGTGAATGGAGCCCCGGCGGCTGTCACCATGGAGTACGGTGCCGATCGAGCGCCCGCTTCGATGGCATTGGCCAAGTAAGTCAGGATTGGAACCGGTTTGGGGAGGCCCGGATTCAATTGGCCCAACACATCGGAAACCGCTGGATCCAAGAAGATGCGACGACTGACCAGTTCGACTTGAGCGGGTGGAGGTGTGGCCGTGCGAGTGGGAGGAGAGATGGGGCGAACCTCCAGTTCTGCATCCGCCAAACTGAAGCCCGCCGATACTCGCGCGGACAATGCTTGAGGGTCGGTGGTCAAGGGTGACGCACCCAGCAACGCCAAGTTGGCTCGCTCTCCGAGGCCGGCCGCCTTCGCCAGAACGCCGTGAGGCAGGAAGAGGTTGAACGGCGGTAATGAACCGGCCGTGGTGGAAAAGTCGCCCCATTCGGCCGCGGTCAGAATGTATCCGACCCTTATACGCAGCGCTACGCTGGCTCCATCCCGGGGGGTGATGACCGCATCCTGAGACAGGGCCGAAGGTTTGTGGATGCGCACCACCAGGTCATCTCCCACGCGGACGGAGAGGTGGTGCGCTAGAGAAGCGTTGAGTGCGACCGAGTCGTCGTTCCAGGAGGGGATTGAGCTCGTGCCGGGAATCAACGACCAGAAAGTCTCTGGGACGCCGTAAATTTGGACCTGATTCGCCCGGGCCGACCCGTCCTGCCGAGAAACGACGCCGGGAAGCCGCAATGCAAAGGATGCCAGTGTGTTGGTGAGCCCGCCACCGGCCGGTCCACCGGGTCGAGCGACAAAGAACCGGTCACCGCCGTCCAGGATGAATTCGGCTTTCCCGATGCGGTCCAGCGCTCGGCGTCTGAGGGTTTCTCGGACTGAATCGCCCACGGTGAGGGCGCCGATCAACACGGTGGCCGCCACCGCGGCCGCCAAGACGACGCCGATGTGATGCCGTGCATGGAAGGCCAAGCTTCGCCACCGCAGCAGTGCAGGGGACATCTTCATGGTTTTCGAAACCGTCGCGGACACGGGACTACTAAAGCGGTGATCGTCGATCCCTGCAATTGTTGGGCGCACCGGTTTGAGTGGGGATCGCTGTCAGCGTGGATCTGGATCGAATCTTCAGACGGCTCGTTGGTTGGTTCGATCAATTTCTGTCTTTCCGACTGCGGCGGGATTGCAGCGTGGCCAAAAAAAGTCAAAACTCATCGCATTGGTTTTCCGCTCCGGTTCGTCATCTTGGGCGAGCCGACGATAAACGACTGACTGCACCGACCTCATGACCCTCTCACTTGGGATACTTGCTGCCGCCCAGAGCGGTACAGACCTCGGCTTCATCTGGAACAAGGCCACACCCGAGGCCAAGGTGATCATTGTCATTCTGGCCATTCTTTCGATCGGGGCTTGGTCGATGATGATCCAGAAGTTTTTCCAGATGCGTCGGGCCGCCAAGTACAACAGTTTTTTCGAGGCCGAATTCCGACAGCAAGACGGTGTCATGGGTATCTTTGATCGGCGCCTCCCGGTCGAAGGTTGCCCCATGTTCTCGGTGTACACCGACGGATGCACCGATCTCGAAGCTCGCCTGCGTATTCCCGACGGTTCCCGTCGCACTCGCCTGTCGATCAAGAGCATCGAGCATGTCAAACGACAGGTCGAAGGGGCCGTGGCCCGGGAGTCGCTGCGGCTCGAATCGGGTCTCATTCTGCTGGCCATCGCTGTCAGCGGTGGGCCCTTCATGGGATTGTTGGGCACGGTCTGGGGCGTGATGGACACCTTCGGAGGCATTGCCAAGGCGGGGCGCGCCGATTTGACGGCCATGGCGCCGGGTGTGGCGGCTGCCTTGGTGACCACGGTCGCGGGCCTGCTGGTGGCGATCCCGTCGATGTTCGGTTACAACTACTTGGTGCACACGCTCCGGGTGTTGACTGTGGAGTTGGACAATTTCGCCCAGACGCTGGCCTCCAAGATGGAGACCGAGTTCCTGCCCGACGATGAGTGACCCGGATCTCCAGTCCCTACCGACACGGACTCCGGAGCTTTCCCAGTCCGGCCGGGGTGTTTTGTGCCCGGACTGCGATCACCTCAATCCCGCCGATCGGAAAACCTGCAAGTATTGCTCCAAGCCCTTGTTCGTGGCCTGCGCCGGGTGCTCGACGACCAATGAACGGGTGCTTTCGCAATGCCGGAAGTGCGGTCAATCCCTCCAAAAAGGGTTTCTGTCCGGACTTTTGGGAGGTTCTGCGGAAGACGCTTCAGAGCCTTCCCGCTGGGATGGGTCTCCAACAGGCCCCATGGGGAAGGGGGTCTTGTGCTGCAAGTGTGAGCATCTGAATCCCACGGGTCTCGAACAGTGTGAGCGCTGCAGTCAGTCTCTCTTCATCGACTGCCCCAAGTGCCGAAAGCGCAACGCGCGGGTGCTCATGCAATGCGTCTCCTGCCGTGGGCGTTTGCATCAAAAATCAAGCCACGGGAAGTCTCATTCGGAGGGCAATTCCCTGGCATCGGAGCGGGCCGCTATTCCCGTCCCCATATCGACTGGGCCTATCGTTTGTGCGAAGTGCACCCACCCCAATCCCCCGGGCGTGCAGCGTTGTGAGCAATGTCGAGGCCACTTGTTCGTGGTCTGCCGTGACTGCAACACCACCAATGCGCGTTCCGAGCCCCGGTGTTTGAAGTGCAACCGGAGATTGCACCGCTCCATCAATGAGCGATTGGATCCGCTGGGAGCCAAAGCCGTCTCGATGAAATGGTTCTACGCCATGGCGGCCATCCTGCTTTTGGCATTGGCGGGTTTTATTCTCGTTCAGTTCTCAGGCCTTCGGATTTTCGAATAATCATGCGCCGTTTTTCCCAACGCAATTCGCTGGTGACGCTCAACGAGATCAACGTCACCCCATTGCTGGATCTGGCGTTCGTGCTGTTGATCATTTTCATCATCACCACGCCGGCTCTGGAACCCGGTATTAGCATGAAGCTGCCCGTGGGAGGCGATGCTCGCACCCGTCCCGACACCAACAATGAGGCCAATGTGAACGGTCTGGCCGAGGGTCGGTACACGTTTTCTCGCACGGGCACCCGTGTACTGAGCGAGCGCGAGCTGGAGAGCGAACTCTTGAAGGCCTATCGCCAAAACCCGAATCTCGTCCTCGTGTTGAGGGTTGAAGGTTCGGCCCCTTCGCAAGTGCTGGTGAGTCTGCTGGACATCGCCGGCCGCAATGGCCTGACCCGTTATCGGATCGGAACCCAGCTTCCCAAGCGGCGATGATCTCCCCGAACTCCAAGTACTTGCTGACTTCCGTGGGCGTTCACGCCGCTGCGGTCGGTTTGCTGCTCTTCGCACCGGTCTTGTCGTCGCGGACGGTTCAGGACACTCCGAGCCCCATCCTGGAGATCATTCCCGACAACCTGCGATTGACCGACGGCAACACTATCGGTGGCGGCAATCCCAATGCCCAGCCGCCCAAAGGAGGGCCGCAGCCGTCCGCTCCGCCCCAACCTCCGGTTCCGGAGCCTCCGCCACCCACCCCGCCGCCGAAGACTCCCCCAATCAAGACCCCTCCTCCCGAGCCAAATAAGGTGGACGAAGCGCCGCCCGAGCCGACCAAAACCGAGGAGGCTCCGCCCAAAAAGAACTTGGCCACCGAGATTCAGCGGAGCACGCCCAATGCCCCGAAGGCGCAGGATGTGGATCCCACCCTGTCGACCAAGAAGCAGAAGTCCTCCAAGACCGACTTCCAGTTGGCTGAAGCCACCAAGAAGCGCTCCAAGAAGGACATCGAGGCCGAACGCAAGGCGACCGAAGCCGCGGCTGACGCTCAAGAGGCCCGTGAAGCCCGGGAACACCAGGCACGTGTGGCAGCCGCTCGGGATGCCTGGAATCGGGCTCAGCAGGCCCGGGCCGATGCGGTCCGGGGTGTGGCCTCGAACTTGGGAAAGAATTTGTCGGGGTCGACTTCGTTTGAAATGCCCGGTCCGGGAGGGGCGGCTTATGCGCCCTACGGATCCTACTTGATGGCTTTCTACAAACTGCGTTGGAAGAAACCCACGACCCTCAATGTGGATCACGGCGAGGTGGAGGCGGAGATCACCGTCCAGCGCAATGGTCGGGTTTCGGCCTTCAAATTAATCCATCCTTCGGGCATCCGTGCCTTGGACGACTCGGTTCGTGAAGTCCTCGAGCGGAACCGTGATTTGCGACCGCTGCCCGATGGAACCACCGACACCGAGCGACGCATCACCATCCGCTTTGATTTGTCCGCTGCCTCTCCCACCTGATTTTTCAACCCTCGGTCTGATCTGAACTGCTGATTCATTCCCCGATATGCTCCGCCACCCGTTCATTGCCCTCCTCACGGCTCTGGGGATTTCCCTGAGCGCCTTCTCAGCCGAAGTCGTCGTCAGTGACGTCACCAGCCGTGCCATTCCCATCAACGTCTCAGGCTATTCCGGGGATGCGAAGAGCGTCCTCGAATTCGACTTGTATGTCGCCGGGTTCGATCTGGTCGCTGCCGCGCAAGCCCAGTATTCGCTCAATGGCAAATCGGGAGCCGGATTGGAAGGGGTGCTGGCTGACGTGAACAACAAGGCCACCTTGTTCAATCGATCCTATCCGGGCGGATCGCCCCGCGCTCAAGCCCATGCCTTGGCGGATGACGTGGTTCAGGCCATCACCGGTCGCAAGGGAGTCTCTCGAACCAAGTTGGTTTTCAAGGTCCAGAAAGACCGCATCAGCGAGGTCTATGCCAGCGACTTCGATGGGGCCAATCCGGTCCAATTGACGGCCGATGGTAGCATTGTTGCGGCACCAGCCTGGCGACCAGGGCGCAAATCCATCGTCTACACCAGCTATCGGGCGGGCAACGCCGACATCTTTTCGCAGGACCTGACCTCGGGCAACCGGAAGGCTTTGGTTCGGTTCTCTGGCTCCAACATCAGTCCGGCTCCGTCTCCAGATGGTTCCAAGCTGGCCATGATCCTCAGCAAGGCTGGAAGCCCCGACTTGTGGGTCAGCGATGCCGAAGGTGGGAATCCTCGTCGATTGACCACCACGGTCGCCGATGAGTCTTCACCCTGCTGGTCGCCGGATGGGGCCACCTTGTGTGTGGTGTCCCGCGAGAGCGGTTTCCCTCAATTGTACACGGTTCCTGCCGGCGGCGGTACGATGCGACGGCTGACCACCGCTGGGGTGCGTAATACCACCGAACCGGATTGGTCGCCGGACGGCAAGTGGATCGCCTTCACGCGTTCCCGGGGGGATTATTTCGATATTTGCATCGTTCCGGCCGCCGGTGGCGATGCCAAGGTCATCACTGAAGGAGAGGATCCCTCCTGGGCCCCCAACTCCCGAACCCTGATTTTCGCGCGCCGGACCAGCAAGTTTGGCCCTCGCAAACTGTCGCTGCTTGACTGGCCGACGGGCCACGTCAAGGATATCGCACAAGTCGCGGGCAGCAGTTCTCAGCCAAGCTGGAGCCGATGATGCCCGGCCCAACGAGCCACTCTCAGATTTCCAGAATCCAGCCTTTCTCAATAACACCAATGAAGCCGTTTTCCAAATTGGGTTCCCTCGCACTCGTGGTGATCCTCTCCCTCGCAGCCGGATGCAAAAAGGGGCAGAAGAACTACACTCCTTTGCCGGGTTACTCAGGCACCCCGGGAGCTTCGTCCGGCCTCGGCAAGGGCCAACCCATTTTGCCGCCGGCCCGACCGCTGACAGGTGATGGCGCGGGTGCCAACGGCGCGGATGCCGCAACGGGTGTCAACAACCCCGACGGGGCCAACGGTCAACCGTCCCGCGAAGAGATCGAGGGCATGCTGGCCGATCGCGAGCAATTCAAGGCCAATACCGTTTACTTCGATTACGACAAGTCCGCGGTGAAGGCCGACGGCAAGGCCAATGTGCAAGCGGTGGCCTCCTACCTCAAGGCCCACTCCGACAACAAGGTGGCCATCGAAGGTCATTGCGACGAGCGCGGCACTGAAGAGTACAACCGGTCGCTGGGTGAGAGGCGTGCGCTTTCGGCCCGTGATGCGTTGATCGCTCTGGGTATCGGTGCCGACCGAGTGGTGACCCGCAGCTTCGGTGAAGACAAGCCCGCTGAACTCGGGCACGACGAGGCCGCTTGGGGCAAGAATCGCCGCGGCGAATTCATCTTGCTCACCCCGCCTCCGGCCGGTGGTCTCCGCTGAACGGTTCCTGACAAGTGATACAACAAAAAACCCCGCCGTTTGGCGGGGTTTTTTGTTGGCTTGGAATCCAAAGGAAAGATGGGTTTCGCCCGTGCAGATGGGCCTCGGCCGTCAGGCTCCGATCAGTGTGCTCAAGGCCACCGCACCGATGTCGATGCGGTGGTCCTGAACGAAGCAGTAACCGAAACACGGGCCTGGTGGCTCATGGGCGGCCATGGCCCAATCGGTTGCCGTCGTTGTTTGAGCGTCAGACGCAGACGCCGTAGCGCTTCTCAGGGTTGACCCCGAGTTTCTCGATGGCTTCCGCCACCACGCTCTTCGGCAAGGCGCCTTCCGAGGCCAATTTGTAGAGACAGGCGATGGTGGTGCACTCGCCGTCGATCTCGAAGAAGCGCCGGAGAACCGGTCGGACTTCGCTGCGTCCGAAGCCATCGCAACCGAGGGTCATGAGGCCACCTGGAATCCACGGAGCGATCTGGTCGGCGACGAGCTTGAGGTTGTCGGTGACGGCGATCCACGGTCCCGATTGCCCTTCGACGGTTTGCTCGAGGTAGCTCGTTCGGGGTGTTTCCGTCGGGTGAAGCATGTTCCAGCGTTTGGCAGCCTGGGCCTCCGAGCGGAGTCGCTTGAAGCTGGTCACGCTCCAGACATCGGCGCTGACGCCGTAGGCCTCGAGCAGTTCCTGAGCCTTGAGGGCCTGTTGCAGAATGGCTCCGGAACCGAGCAACTGGACTTTGTGCTTCAAGCCCGCCTTGCCCGGCTTGAACTTGTACATGCCGTTGAGGATGCCTTCCACCACGCCCGGATCGTTGGGGATCGGCGGGTGGGCGTAGTCTTCATTGTGGACGGAGATGTAGTAGAAAACATCCTCGCCGTCGGCATACATGCGCTTCATGCCATCGCACACGATGACCGCCAGTTCGTAGCCGAAGGCTGGCTCGTAAGAGTAGAGGTTCGGCACCGAGGCGGCGATGAGGTGGCTGTGAGCATCCTGATGCTGGAGACCTTCGCCATTGAGGGTCGTCCGGCCCGAGGTCGCGCCGATCATGAAACCGCGGCAGCGCGAGTCGCCCGCCAGCCAGACCTGGTCGCCCACCCGCTGGAACCCGAACATCGAGTAGTAGATGTAGAAGGGGATGGTCGGCACGCCGTAGGTGACGTTGGCCGTGCCGGCAGCGATGAAGTCGGCCATGGAGCCGGCCTCGTTGATGCCCTCTTCGAGGAGTTGGCCGTCCTTCTTCTCGATGTAGGGCGTGTTGGCGTTGTCCTCGGTCTTGGTGCCCGGATTGTAGAGCTGGCCGCGGGAGCTGTAGATGCCCACCTGACCGAAGAGACCTTCCATGCCGAAGGTGCGCGCCTCATCGGGCACGATGGGCACGATGAACTTGCCGATGTTTTTGTCGCGGAGCAGCGAGCCCAGCAGCAGCACATAAGCCTTGGTCGTGGAGGCTGAAGACAGAGCCGTCGCCTGGACCACGTTGCGCAGACCGTCGTCGGTGTGCAGCGGGGTGACCAGTTTCTGGGCGCGGTCGATCCGAATGGGGTTGAAGCCATGCAGGTCTTTGCGCCGGTCGAGCAGGTATTGAACCTCGGCGCTGTCTTGCGGCGGACGGTAGAAGGGGAGTTCGGCGATGACCTCGTCTTCCAGCGGAATGGAGAAACGCTCGCGGAAGTGGCGGATGTCGCGCTCGGCCAGCTTTTTGAGGCCGTGGGTGGGGTTCTTGCCTTCGCCGGCTTCGCCGGTGCCGTAGCCCTTGACCGTCTTGGCCAGGATGACCGTGGGACGACCATTGCGCTGGGTGGCCTTGCGGTAAGCCGCATACACCTTGAGCGGATCATGGCCGCCGCGGGTGAGCTTCTTGAGTTGGGCGTCGCTGAGGTGACTCACCAAGTCGAGCAGCGCCGGGTATTTCCCGAAGAAGTTCTTCCGGATGTAGGCGCCGCTCTCGACCACGTACTGCTGGTATTCGCCATCGACGACTTCGTCCATGCGCTTGGCCAGGAGCCCCGTCGTGTCGCGGGCCAGCAAATCATCCCAGTCACTGCCCCAGACCACCTTGATGACATTCCAGCCGGCACCGCGGAACTGGCCTTCGAGGTCTTGGATGATCTTGCCATTGCCGCGCACCGGTCCGTCGAGGCGTTGCAAGTTGCAGTTGATGACCCAGACGAGGTTGTCGAGGTGCTCGCGGCCGGCCATACCGATGGCTCCGTGCGTTTCCGGTTCGTCGGACTCGCCGTCGCCGATGAAGGCCCAGACCATGGGATCGTGGTCTTGCGCAACGAGTTTGCGCGCCTGCAAGTAGCGGCTGAAGCGCGCCTGGTAGATCGAGTGGATGGGGCCGAGGCCCATCGACACCGTCGGGAAGATCCAGAAATCCGGCATCAGGAACGGATGCGGGTAGGAGCTGAGACCCGGATGGTCTTGCAGTTCCTGGCGGAAATTCTTCAGGTGCTGGTCGTTGAGGCGGTACTCCAGATAAGCGCGGGAGTAATTGCCCGGCGAGGCATGCCCCTGGAAGTAGATCATGTCGGCCGTCTTGCCGTCGGCCCCGCCGCGGAAGAAGTGGTTGTAGCCCACTTCGTACAGCGTCGCCAGCGAGGCGAAGGTCGCGATGTGCCCGCCCACGTTGGTCGTCTTGTTGGCCTTGGCGACCATGGCCATGGCATTCCAGCGCACATGGGCCCGGATCAACCGTTCCATCTCGAGGTCGCCCGGGTACTCCGGTTGTTCTTCCGGCGGGATGGTGTTGAGGTACGGCGTCGTGGTGACGTCGGGCACATCATAGCCTTGTTGGCGTAGCCCTTGGATCACGCCGGCGACGAGCTTCCTGGCTTCTTGCGGGGACTTGCCTTCCAGCACCAGTCGCAGGAGATCCTCCACCGTGGCACGATGCCGGTCGGAGGCGGTCAGCGGACGGCCAGAGGCAGTACTTTCGGTGCGCCCGTTGACCGGGGTGGCCGAACCATGGTTGGAACCAGAGGTATTCAAGACTCAATTGCCGAGGCCTAAGCCGCGGAAGCCCTAAGGTATTCAAAAGGCCTGCCCTGCCAAGCGCAGGGTTGGCCGTTTCAATCGAACGAATGCTGAGAAGAAGCGGGGTGCCGCGGAATCGAACCGGCCTCTTCGAAAAAACTTTGGGGTTCGATGCCTCGGCCGACTCAGTGGACTGCGCCCACTAAGCGGGCTGCGTCGGTGCCGGAATTACGTCCGTCCCCAGATAGGGGCGGAGTGGTTCGGGTATCCGAACGCTGCCATCGGCCTGCTGGTGGGTTTCCACCAACGCCACAAAGAGGCGCGCCAGAGCGGTGCCCGAACCATTGAGCAAATGTGGGAAAAGGTTCTGCCCATCGGATTCCCGTTTGAATCGCAGGTTCATACGGCGGGATTGGTAATCCTCGCAGTTGGAGCAGCTGGAGACTTCCAAGAACGTGCCCTGTCCCGGAGCCCACACTTCAATGTCGTAGGTCTTGGCGGAGGCGAAGCCCATGTCTCCAGTGCAGAGGTTGATGACCCGGTAATGCAACCCGAGGCGTTGGAGGACCGTCTCGGCGTTTTGCACCATCTTCTCCAGTTCTTCATAACCGTGGTCTGGGTGGACCACCTTGATGAGCTCCACCTTGTCGAATTGGTGAACCCGAATCATGCCGCGAGTCCCCAATCCGGCAGCGCCCGCCTCGGCCCGGAAACACGGCGAGTAAGCGCAATAGCGAACCGGCAATTGTTTTTCGGCGAGGATTTCCTCGCGGTGAATGTTCGCGACCGGAGCCTCCGCTGTCGGCAGCAGGTAGAGTTTCCCCAGGGTCGAGGCATCGAGGCCCTCTTGCACGGCGTAAGCCTGATCGCGGAACTTCGGGAACTGTCCGACACCAATCATGCAGTGTTCGCCGACGATGTACGGCGGAGCCACTTCGGTGTAGCCGTGCTCGCTCAGGTGGAGGTCGAGCAGGAAGTTGATCAAGGCCCGTTCCAATCGAGCACCCCAGCCCGTGTAGAGCAGGAAGCCGGATCCGCTGAGTTTGGCGCCCCGGGCGAAGTCGATGAGTTTGAGCTTCTCGCAAAGCTCCACGTGGTTCAGCGCCTTGAAATCGAACGAGGCTTTTTGCCCATGCACACGGATCTCCGGATTGTCCTCGGCATCCTTGCCCAATGCCACGCTGGCATGGGGGAGATTGGGGATCATCAGCAACAGGGCATCCCGTGCGGCCTCCGATTGGGCCGCTGTCTTGTCGAGTTCGGTGATCCGGTCTCCGAGCGCACGCACTTCCGCCTTTTTGGCTTCGGCTTCCTCGAGGCGCTTCTGTCCGATGAGTCCACCGATTTCCTTGGAGGCGCTGTTGCGGCGTGCTTTGAGCTGCTCGGCTTCGGCCAGAGCGGACCGGCGCGACTCATCCAGAGCCAGGATTTCGGTCACCTTCGCTTCGTCTCCGGCGTTCCTTGTGGCCAATCGCTCCCGGACAAACTCGGTCCGATCGCGCAACAACTTCATGTCGAGCATGGTGGCAGGGTACGAAAGCCGAGCCGGGAAGGAGAACGGAATTTCTTGGACGATTGACCCTCGGTGTAGGGTTCGCCACGACGGGGCGGGAGTGCCTCGATGTGCCTTGTTTTTGATTCACCACCTCTGCCTACCCAGCAGTTTGGGGAGAATCCACAGGCAAGACGTCAGATTAATCCGTGCGGTAGCGATCGAAGGTGCTGAGGGCTTGAGCAGTGTGTACCCGAAATTGGCTGCCTAAAAATCCGGTCCCAGGGGACCTCTGTCGCCAGTAAAGGATGCTCGTTTTGATCTCACTCAGGTCGCGACAGCGGGAAATGTCCCTCACTACCTCGCGGTAAAGATCACGGAAGGGGCCACACCCAGGCGACAACAACGTGCTCCAGAAGCGCTGTGAAGGGGTTTGAAGTGCGCGCGCGAGAATTGCCAGCGCAGCGTCTGAGTCGCAACTGTGCTTCTCTGCAACCCGTTGCGCGAACGATTTGGTGAGAGATTGAGACATTGAGGTCGCTGATGAGTGGTTCGGATTGGGCGAGTTTCCTTCGCGAAAAACCTAAATTGGACGGTTAATCGGGGATTCCCCGACATTACCCCGCCCGCTTTCAGGTGATGTACTATGGCAACCGCAATTTTTATGCATTAAAATTACCATATGAAGTGAATAAATTGAAAAAATAGCACCTGGTCGTTACAAGGAATTCAGAGGGTTTGTAACGTATTTGGATGTAGCAATTCAGACAAACTCCAGACTTGAAACCTAAGCATATTTGTTGATCGATGTCTGCCCCCTATGGATCAGGAAGCCCCTTCCCACAACCCTATTCCTCCTCCATTCGTCAATGCTTCGTCGCCCAGGCGTAAGCGCTCTGGATGGGTGCAGCGCTTCAAGCGGTGGTTCAACAAGATCCCAGACCGTTTGGCTGAGCGTAAACTCAACCTCTATCAGGTCGTGGTGATGGTATTGGTCTGCTACGCGGTCTACCGCTTCGTCATTCCGATGTTCGACCGAGACATGGGCGGTGGTGGCGGCGGACAGGGTTGAGTTCGTTGCTTGGCCCGTACGCCGAGACGTGCGCTTTTCGCCGTTGTCCGTCTTCTGGTCCCCAATCGATCACACCGGCGAGCCTGTTTTGATCTTCCCAGGTTGGGATGGCTGGCGTTCACTCGCGTGTCTTTTCTGAAATGAAAATCGTACTCGCTTACTCCGGCGGCCTCGACACCTCGGTGCTGCTTTCCTGGATCAAGGAAACCTACGGCAATGCTGAAATGATCGCCTTCTGCGCCAACATTGGCCAAGAGGACGAACTGAAGGGCCTGGAAAAGAAGGCCAAGAAAACGGGGGCCTCGAAGATTTACATCGACGACCTTCAGGAGGAGTTCGCTCAAGACTTCATTTACCCGATGCTTCGGGCTGGCGCGATTTACGAAGGACAATACTTCCTGGGAACCAGCATCGCCCGTCCGCTCATCGCTAAGCGCATGGTGGAGATCGCCCGCGCAGAGAAGGCCGACGCCATCGCCCACGGAGCGACGGGCAAGGGTAATGACCAGGTTCGTTTTGAACTGACGGCGGCGGCACTGGCTCCAGATCTAGAAATCATCGCCCCGTGGCGGGATGCTCGCTACCGCAAAGATTTCCCGGGTCGCCAGGAAATGATCGATTACTGTGCCGCCAAGGGGATTCCGATTCAGGCCAGCGCCAAGAAGCCGTACTCCATGGATCGGAACCTTCTGCACATTTCTTACGAGGCCGGCATCCTCGAAGACCCTTGGTATGACTCCTTCGACCTAAAAAACCGGGACTATTTCACCACGCTGTCGGTGATGCCGGAAGACGCGCCGGACAAGCCGGAGTTCGTCACCCTCGACTACGTGAAGGGAGATTGCGTCGCGGTCAACGGCAAGAAGCTCAACCCGCTTCAGGTCATGCGAACCCTCAACAAGATCGGTGGCAAGCACGGCGTCGGTCGTGTGGATATGGTAGAGAACCGCTTCGTGGGCATGAAGAGTCGCGGTGTGTACGAGACCCCGGGTGGCAGCATCCTGCACTATGCCCATCGCCAAATGGAAAGCCTCACCATGGACCGCGAGGTCATGCATCAGCGCGATGCGTTGGTGCCGAAGTACGCGGAATTGGTGTACAACGGTTTTTGGTATGCCCCGGAGCGCTTGGCCCTGCAGGCTTACGTGGAGGAGAGCCAGAAGAACGTCACCGGGACGGTTCGAGTGAAGCTCTACAAGGGCGGAATGTATGTCGCCGGCCGCAAGAGCCAGTTCAGTATGTACAACCCGCACATCGCAACGATGGAGGCCGACCCGACCAAGGCCTACAATCAGGACGATGCGACGGGTTTCATTCGATTGAACGGCCTACGCCTCCGCGTCAATTCCACGGTCAATGGAGCCAAGAATCTCCAGAGCTGAACTCGTGGGTCACGGGCCCCTTTGGGCCTGAGCGCCCGGCCAATCCAACGGGGTGTTCCAATTGGTGAGCGCTCGGTAATCTTGATCGCTGAGCTTCCAGGGGCTCATCCATCCAGTTTCAAGGCCTCGGCGGCAGAATGACTGCACCGAGGCCTTTTGCGTTTCCAAATGCTCTTGGGCGATGGTCCAAGCTAGGTTCGGATAAATGGCGGCCAACGGTTCTAGTCGACCCTGATAATTGGGAACGCACCCTTTACCAGGGGCAATCCGAGCTATGAGTTGCTGCAGCCATTCAACCGACAGTTCCGGTAAATCCACGGCGACGAAGAGAGTCCATCCGTTTGGGAAGCGCGCATGGGCCCATCCGAGTCCGGCCTCCACTCCAGCCATGGGGCCAAGATCGGTAAATCGGTCTCTCAGGAGTGGAATGCCAGCGGGTGTGGGAGGTAGAGGAGGGCGGTTCTCTGGGCCCGCCGCGACGGCAATGCTCCTCAGGCCTGCCTGCTCCAAAATCCCAAGTTGTCGGAGAAGAAGGGGCTGAGCATCGAGCTCGAGCCAAGCCTTGTCTTGGCCCATACGAAGGGATCTTCCTCCGGCCAAGATCACACCCGTAAGTTCTCCGCCGGCGAGTTGTTCGGAAACTTGAGTCACCGGTTCTAAGCCTTTCTGGATCCTGGACGCTTGTCACCTTCCTGATGCCATCGGCCCGTGAAGTGAATGAAGCTCCTTGCCCCGGGCCGGGGTGACGGGTTTTCCTCCGCCCATGTCTCAATTGGAAAATCAAGTGGCGGTGGTGACGGGGGCGAGTCGGGGAATTGGCCGGGCCATTGCACTTCGCTTCGCTCAGGCCGGTGCCGATGTGGTGGTGGTCTCGCGCACGGCCGAGAACTCTGAAAAAACTGCGGCCGAGATCCGGGCCTTAGGTCGCAAGGCATGGGCCTTGGCGGTCGACGTCTCAGACGCTGCTGCGATTGCTTGCGCCGCTGAAATCCTGCTCGAGCAGGCGGGGCGGGTGGATATCCTTGTCAACAACGCGGGCGTTACCAAGGACGGCCTTCTTATGAGAATGAGCCAGTCCGACTGGGACACGGTGCTGAACACCAACTTGCGCGGAGCCTTTCTATTCACCAAGGCGCTGACCCGAACTTTCCTCAAACAGCGGTCCGGCCGGATTATTAATCTGGCCAGTGTCATTGGCCTCATCGGCAACGCCGGTCAGGCCAACTACGCCGCGAGTAAGGCTGGTTTGATTGGGTTCACCAAGTCGGTGGCCAAGGAGTTTGGTTCCCGAGGTGTCACCTGCAACGCCATCGCCCCGGGATTCATCGAGACCGACATGACGGCAGCCCTCAACGAGGCACAAAAAGAGGCGATCCTGAAGCAGATCCCCCTGGGGTCTTTGGGTCAGGCCTCGGACATCGCTGAAGCGGCGTTGTATCTTGCGGGTCCCGGGGGACGTTACATCACCGGTCAGGTGCTGACTGTTGATGGAGGCATGGTGATGTGAGCTCGCAGTCACCCTCATCAAGGCAGGGAGAATTCTTACTGGACTGGGCAGGTGCTTCGGAACCGGAGACCCCGCCTCTGCTTGTTCCCAAAGGCCCTAGCCCGGAATGGTTGCAGCGATTGAGTCCCGAGGATCGCCGGCACGTGGCCAGCCTGGCCTGGGAGCGACGGCCGCTGGTGTTTCTGATCGATGCACGGGATCGTTGGAAATTGGTGCGCCCGCGTCTGCCGTTGGCGGGCTTTGATGTTCTGGATTTCCAGGACCAGCCGGACGGCGATTTCAAAATCCTGGTACCCTCCGACCTCTCTTCGCGGGAGTTGCAGCATCTTTTAAAGTGCTTGCGGCAGAGTCGCTCCCCGCGAGCGGTGGTGTGCGAGCCGATGGGTTGCACTGGGCGTGTGCTGGCCACTTTAGCGCGACGTGAGAACTTCATTGGGGGCGAGGTTTCTCCTGTACAAAAACCCGCAGCGGGGAAGAATTCCTGAACGGGGACTTGACGGTCGGGTGTCACACGCCTAGACAGGCGCCCCAACGAGACAATTACCATGGCTGATAAAACCATCGAGCAGCGGATTAAGGACATCATCATCGAGCAACTGGGCGTGACCGCCGAGCAAGTGACTCCCGAAGCCAAGTTCATAGAGGACTTGGGCGCTGACTCCCTCGACACTGTCGAGTTGGTGATGGCTCTGGAGGAGGAGTTCGGTTTGGAAATCCCGGACGACGAGGCTGAGAAGCTTCAAAGCGTTGGCGACGTTATCAAGCACGTCGAGGACTCCCAGGCCAAGTAACCCTGCGACCTGGTTCATCAGGGCAGCCCGGCTTCCGGAGCTGCCCTTTTTCATTGCAGTCACTCCGTAAACACCAACCCACACCTGGGTTGACGCGCGCTTGTGTGTCTTCAGAGGGTGGGTAATCTGTCCCCGAACTATGTCGAATGCTTGGTCTGAACGCCGCGTGGTTGTGACCGGTCTGGGTTGTGCCTCCCCGCTGGGGCTGGATGCCGACACCGTCTGGAAAAACATTATCGCCGGAAAATGCGGTGTCGGGCGCGTGAGTGCCTTCGACATCTCCGCCTACGACTGCCAGATTGCGGCGGAAGTGCGGGGGTTTGATCCGTTGCCCGCATTCCCTAGCCCTAAGGAAGTTCGCCGTTCCGACCGTTTCACTCACTTCGGTGTTTATGCCGGTTGGGGTGCCTTGAAAGATTCGGGTTTGAATTTGGAGACCGAGAATCGCGACAACATCGGTGTGTACATCGGTTCGGGCATCGGCGGCCTGCACACCACCGAGGAGCAGCACAAAATTCTGTTAGCCAAGGGACCGGGGCGGGTTAGCCCCTTCATGATCCCGATGCTGATCTTGAACATGTCCTCGGGTTTGTTCGCTCTCTACAACAACTTGCGCGGCCCCAACTTCGCCACGTGCTCGGCCTGCGCGACCAGCAACCACGCCATTGGTGAGGCCTGGTGGGCGATCAAGCGCGGCGATGCGTCGGTCATGTTCGCCGGCGGTACTGAGGCGACCGTTGTACCCTTAGGCATGAGTGGGTTTGCGGCCATGAAG
>JARXAF010000005.1 GCA_029865985.1 Verrucomicrobiota bacterium | reverse complement strand
TCCGGGGGATCGGATCGCCTTCACGCCGAAGTCGGTGCGAGTCAATGGTCGGGATGTGCCGCGTTTGGAGGGCATGCCGATTGAGGGCGAGCAAGTGGTGGAACCCGGACAGTGGTTTGTTTGGCCCACGGTGCGGGTGCCCGGGCAGGGAGTCCTGGTGGCTGGAGTCCGCCGCAATGCCGATGCACCCTTCGCAGAGGCCTTTCACCGCATGTCGGCGGTGCGACATTCCGATTTCCTAGGTCGGGTCTATGGCCGATGGTTTTTCCACGATCAAACACAGCCATGAGTCGTTTTGGGAAACTGGAATTCGAAACAGGGCCGGACTCTTCCGGGCAGCAGTCACTGCGGCCCGCCGCGGGAGAGGCGCATTGGTCATCCGAGGCGGAGCGCTCGTTCTGCCTGGGTGACTTCGAATTGGCGCTGCGACTTTTCGCCCGAGTGCTGGAGCACAATCCGACGAGCGTCCCGGCCTGGGCAGGTCAGGTGAGGTCCTTGATCGAGTTGGGCGAATTCCGCGAAGCCCGTTTGTGGGCCGACAAGGCCCTGGAGCGATTTCCGCAGGCGCCGGAGTTGTTGGCCGCCAAGGCGGTCGCGCTCGGCCGGTTGGGTGATCACGACAATGCCATCGCCTTTTCCGATGCCAGCATCGAGGAGCGGGGGGATTCAGCCTATGTCTGGCTGGCTCGGGGAGATGTGTTCCTGTCGCGCCGTGAAAAGCAGGCCGATCACTGCTTCGAGCGAGCTCGCAGCGTTCAATCCTCCGACTGGACCTGCCCGTGGTTGACCGGGCGGATCCGGCAATTCCACGGACAGTTCGCCAAGGCGCTGCAATCGGCCCGCGACGCCTGCAGTCTGGCTCCCGGTGAGATTTCACCCTGGCTTCTGGCCGGAGATCTCCAGCTTTTGCTCGGTTTTCACGAAGAGGCCCGGATTTCCTTCACCCAAGCCTGGCAAATCCAGCCGGACTCACTGGCGGCCCGCGACGGACTGAGCCGTTCCGACCGTCCCGGGTTCTTGGCACGTTGCACCGGCGGCTTTCGACGTTTTTTCAGATCATGAATTCCTCTGTTACCGACGTCCTCCACGCCCGGATGGATCGACTGCTCATCGAGGCCGTGTCGTTGGGTGCCTCCGACTTGCACGTCATCGTCGGAGTTCCACCGGCATTCCGGGTCACTGGCGAGATCCTCATGGCCGACGAAGACGCCCTGGGCCCGGAGGAATGCGAGGCCATGGCGCAATCACTCATGACCGATCTCCAGCGCGAGAAGCTGGATCGTCTCTGGGAGCTGTGCATTTCCATCCGGCACGCGGTGGCCGGCCGGATCCGGGTCACGTTTTACCGGCGCAACGGCATCACCGAATTGAGCTGCCGGTTCTGTGGAAAGCTCTTTCCGACCCGCGAGGAACTCGGCCTTCCGACCCGTGTCGATGAATTGGCCCGCAAGACCAACGGGTTGATCCTCATCACCGGCCCCACCGGAGCCGGCAAGAGCACGACCATGAATTACATGATCGACCTCATCAACGGGGAGCGCCGGTGCAAAATTCTCACCATCGAGGATCCCATCGAACGGGTGCATGAAAACCGTCGGGCCATCGTGGTTCAGCAAGAGGTGCTGACCGATGTGCGTTCTTTCAACCATGCGCTCATCCATGCCCTGCGGCAGGATCCCGATGTCATTTGCATCGGCGAGATGCGTGACCATGAGACGATCCAGACGGCCCTGACCGCCGCCGAGACCGGACACCTGGTTCTGGCCACCCTCCATGCCCCCAGCGCCATGCATGCGCTGGAGCGGATTGTGGGCATCTTCGAGGGCAATGCCCAGAAACAGGTCGTGCTGCAATTGGCCAATTCGCTCCAGGGCGTGATCGCCCAGGATCTTCTGCCGTGTGTGGACCGGACCCGACGGGTGCTGGCTTATGAGCTCATGATGGTGACGCCCGCAGCCCGTTCGGTGATCCGCGAGAATCAATTGCACCAGCTTTACACCATCATGCAATTGGGGGCCCGGGATGGCTCGGTGCTCATGGACAATTGCCTCTACGACCTCTACTCGAAGTGCCTCATCACCTACGATGCGGCCATTTCCCGCGCCCGGAGCACCGACCGCTTCAAGCCGAACGCGGATTGACCTTGGGATGGCGGGAGGGATTAAGTTTTCCCTATCGTAAACAAACAGCACCCTCCCCATTTTCAGACAGGCTCTTGGTGATGCGGGTTGAAACGAGTGCACCGATCTTCCTCAGGTTCACATTCTGCGACGCCTTCCGTTCGCGTGGTATGTCCAAACGAAGACCGAGCGTGTTTCGACGTCCAACTGGATTCTTTCGACGATATTGGGGGCCACGAAGCCCTTGGTTGATTCACTTCGGCAGATCGTCGCGATCGATTCGAAGCCGGTGGCTCTTCTGCCCTTGGGGCCAGGCCCGTTGTGCCCTCAAGGATCGCGATCGTTGGATCAGTTGGAGTGCCTGCCGACGGGCTGCAAGTCTCGAACTCACCACCCTGAACCGCAGATTACCGACCTTTCATCCAAAGGAGCTTTCCCCAACAGGGCTTCATAATCCATGGCCGTGGCTGAGCTTGGCATTTAATGTCCAAAGCAGAGAATGACCTGCAATGAACTGGGTGCAAAAGACATCAGCGTTTGGTCGCACTTCGACCGTGGCGATCGTCATTTGCCTTTATGCAGCCAGTCTTGTGGCGACTCTGCTGCGCGCGGATTCGTCGCCCACAAATTCCGTTGCTGGCTGGCCCTTCACCCCGGTGACCGAGATCACCCCGCCGCAGGTTCGGCACGAGGGCTGGGTGACCAATGGAATTGACCGCTTCATTCTGGCTGCGCTGGAGCAGAAAGGTCTCTCGCCTGCGCCCGCAGCCTCGGCGCGCACTCTCGTTCGAAGGCTGTACTTCGATTTGATCGGCCTTCCTCCGTCGCCTGCCGAAACGGACGCGTTCTTGAACGACACCGATCCCAGGGCCCATGAGAAGCTCGTCGACAAGCTGCTGGCGGATTCGCGTTACGGCGAACGTTGGTCTCGGTTCTGGCTTGATCTTGCTCGCTACGCCGACACTGCTGGCTACGAAGGAGATCCGGATTTGCCACACGCATGGCGCTATCGGGATTACGTCATCGACGCCTTCAACCAAGACAAGCCCTACGATCAATTTGTCATCGAACAGATCGCGGGCGATGAAACCGAGGAGATCATGGGCGCGGGCGACCTTCCGGATTCCAAGCCCGAACCCACCGTCGCACTGACCTTTCTGCGCCTGGCCCCGTTCACCGAACCCCGAGGTGATGCGTCACGCCATGAAATGTTGAGTGAAATGACTTCCACGGTCAGTTCCGTCTTCCTCGGACTGACCATCGGTTGCGCACAATGTCACAATCACAAGTACGATCGCATTCCGACGAGCGACTTCTATCGTTTGAAGGCATTCTTCTCGACGGTTCAAATCGAACGCCCGCTACCTGGCGACATTTATCAGATCGGGGCACCGCTCCCAGCGTCGTTCTATCGCAAGGGGGAAAAGGAGTGGGCGACAAAGCTCTCTGAGCAACGCAATGCAGATTTGGCCGAGGCTCGTTCACTCCTGGCCGCGTTGGAAAAGGTCGAGGACGCCGGCAAGAAATCGACCCCGAAGATTCCTCTGACCGCGGAGCTCCGCGCTCAGCGGGAAAAAGCCAAGACGCGTGTTCGCCTGCTCGAGCAGGAACTCAAGCGCCTGCAGCCCGTCGCCATGTCGCTGCGCCACTCCTACGGCCCGCCGTTCGAGCCTGGTGTGCCGGAGACACGGGTGCTCATTCGCGGCGAATGGGACAAGCCCGGCGAAGTCGTCGAGCCCGGCTTTCCCAGGGTCATCACCGGTCATCAGGATCCAGCGCCGATCCGTCTGGATCCCTTCAAACGCTGGCCGACCCGCAGCCGCCGCCTCGCGCTCGCCCAGTGGATCGCGCGCACCAACAACCCGATGACGGCGCGCGTGATGGTCAATCGGCTTTGGGACTGGCACTTCGGGCGCGGCCTCGTGGCTACGCCGAGCGATTTCGGCAAACTCAGCGGCGGCGCCTCGCACCCGGAATTGATCGACTGGCTGGCGCGGCGGTTCACCGATTCCAATTGGAGCGTCAAGGCCATGCACCGGCTGATCCTCAACTCCGCCACCTATCGCCAGTCCTCCCGGCATCACGATCCTGAGGCGGAGGCGGCCGATCCGGAGAACGCGCTCCTCTGGCATTTCCGTTCGCGGCGCCTTGAAGCAGAGGCCGTGCGGGACTCCGTGCTCGTGGTGAGCGGACGATTGAACGCGGAACAGTATGGGCTTCCGATCTTCCCGCCGTTGCCCGATGGGTTGGCTGAGGAAGTCAAATACGACAAAAGTAAGTGGGCCACGCAGGAAGGTGTCGAGGGACGGAGGCGCAGCGTCTACATCTATCAGCAACGCTCGATGACCATGCCGTTCATGCAAACCTTCGACTCGGTGGTGTGCGATGGCACCCGCGACCGCCGGCAGGCCTCGGTGACGCCATTGCAGGCGCTGGCCATGTACAACGGGCGCTTCGCCAACGAAGAGGCTACCCACTTTTCCGCGCGCGTCCGCAAAGAGGCAGGTGACTCAGCAGCGGCCCAAATCCAACTGGCCTTCAAAATCGCGCTCGGTCGCGAGCCTGCGCCCGATGAATCCGAACGAATGCAAGCGCTGATGAAATCGAGTGCGGATAGCAGCGATGCGCTGGCCGCAGTTTGTCGCGTGCTGCTCAATTCCAACGAGTTTGTCTATGTCCAATAATCCATACCAAGGTGAACTGTGGTTCCAGGGATCCGTTTCCAGCCGCCGGGAATTCCTTGGGCGGATGTTCCATGGCTTCGGCGGGCTCGCTCTCACGAGCCTCATGGCCCGCGAGGCTAGAGGCGCTGCCGCTAGGGTCGATCCGTTGGTCGTCAAAGCGGCGCCACTTCCTCGCAAGGCAAAGAATTGCATCATGCTCTTCATGTGCGGCGGCGTCAGCCAGGTGGATTCGTTCGAGTACAAGCCGAAGCTGAGCGAGTTTCATGGCAAACAAATTCCGTACATCCCCAAGATCGCATCTGGCGAACTGCAAGGCCGCCTGACGTTTGCCCATCAGTGCGTGGGGAGCCCCTTCAAATTTCAGCAGCATGGGCTGTCGCGTCGTTACGTTTCCGAATTGTTTCCGAACCTTGCCCGGCACGTGGACGATCTCGCGTTCATCCACGGCATCCAGGTGGACAACCAGAATCATGGCCCCGCCACGCTCCACGTCGCCACCGGCAGCCAGTTTCCTGGCAGCCCGTCGGTCGGCTCATGGGTACAATACGGGCTCGGCAGCGCGAACCAGAACCTGCCGGGCTACGTCGTCATCCAAGATCCCCGCGGTGCGCCCACGAACGGTGCGGCGGTCTGGAGCAACGGCTATTTACCTGCAGCCTACCAGGGCACCTTCCTGCGTCCCACCGGCACGCCGATTGTGGATTTGGCCCGGCCCGAAGGCGTGAGTGCGGCGCAGCAACGACAAGAGTTTGACGCACTTGCCTGGCTCAACCGCCGGCATCTGCGCCACGGTGGCCAGACCAGTGAACTCGAGGCTCGCATCAGCGCCTACGAACTGGCTTTCCGCATGCAGACTGCTGCACCGGAACTCGTTGATCTCGCCGGCGAAACGGACGAGACCAAGGCCCTTTACGGTCTCAACGATCCGAAGACAGCCGGCTTTGGGCGCCAGTGTCTGTTGGCCAGGCGCCTTGTCGAGCGGGGCGTGCGCCACACGCTCCTGTTGCACGGTGTGCAGATCGGCAAAGACAGTTGGGACGACCATGGGAACGTGAAAGACGGCATGATCAAACACAGTCGCGAGGTGGACTTGCCGGTTGCAGGGTTGCTGGCGGATTTGAAGCGGCGGGGGTTACTCGACGAAACCCTCGTCGTTTGGGCATCCGAGATGGGGCGCACCTCGTTCGTCAATGGAAGCATCGGCGATAAAGTTGGACGCGACCACAACGGCCACGCGCTCTGCATGTGGATGGCGGGCGGCGACGTCAAAGGTGGAGCCACGGCCGGCGGGACCGACGACTTCAGCCTCTGCGCCGCAGACAAACCCATCCCCATCCGCGACGTGCATGCAACTCTCCTCAACCTCCTCGGCCTCGACGACGGGAACCTGACCTACCATTACGATGGACGCATCCGCCGACTGACCGACATCGGCGGCGAAGTGCTCCAACAGATCATCGCATAGCACTTCTTCGTACCCCCGTCTCGACCACTGGCAATATTTTGCGGACTGAGTGACGCGACACTGGAATCGTCGATGAACGAGTTGGCCTTCGACGGAGCGCGCCAGCTCTCCCATTCATTGCACAGTTGTCGGGTGGCGTTAGAACGGGGGACTCGATCCTATCCGCGGGTCCTGGAAGATGTTCGTGCCCGGAGCACCGACCGCTTCAAGCCGAACGCGGATTGACCTTGGGAAGGGTTGGATGGAAGAGGTGTCCCGAGGCAGGCTTTTCCCCCTTTACGCAAACCGGGCGGTGGCTAATGTTCACGTTCTGCTTCGCATGGACAAAGAGCGCAAATTGATCGTTGCCGGTAATTGGAAGAGCAACAAGACCAACTCCGAGGCTGTGGCCTTGGTCACGGACTTGATCCGCGAGTTGGCCGCGGTGAAGGAAGTGGATGTGGTGGTTTGCCCCGCATTTACGGCCCTTTCCGACGTCTCCAAGCTCATCCTGGGTTCGAACATCCGTCTGGGTGCTCAGAACCTCAGTGACTCGGGCTATGGTGCCTTCACCGGCGAGATCGCCCCGGGCATGCTCCGGGAACTGTCGGTGCGCTATGTGATCCTCGGACACAGCGAGCGTCGTCAGTTCCAGAAGGAATCCGACGCTCTGGTGGCCAAGAAGGCCGCCAATGCCCACGCGAACAACCTGATTCCCATTGTCTGCGTCGGTGAAACCCTCGCCGAGCGCGAGGCCAACATCACCGAGAAGGTCGTTGAGTCCCAGACCCGAGGCAGCCTCGCCGGCCTGACGGCCGAGCAGGTGGAATCGACCGTTCTCGCCTACGAGCCCGTTTGGGCCATCGGTACCGGCAAGACGGCCACCAGCGCCCAAGCCCAAGAGGTCCACGCGTTCATCCGCAAGGTGATCGTCTCCATGCACGGTGAGGCCATTGCTCGCCGCGTCCGCATCCAGTACGGCGGCAGCGTGAAGGGCTCCAACGCCCGTGAATTGCTCCAGCAACCCGATATCGATGGAGCGTTGGTCGGTGGGGCTTCCTTGGAATCCAAGGGTTTCGTCGAAATCATCAAGAACTCGATTTGAGTCGTTTTTCCAACTCCAACTCCTCCCCCAACTTTTTTATATCATGGGTATCCTGATCGGTCTTTTGAGTTTCCTTCTCGTCGTGGTGTGCCTGCTGCTGGGCTTGCTGGTTCTCATCCAGTTGCCGAAGAAAGAGGCGGGCATGGGCATGGCTTTCGGGTCTGGCGCGGTCGATACCTTGCTGGGAGCCGGTGCCGGCAGTGCGCTGACGACCCTCACCAAGTGGATGGGTGGTATCTTCCTGGGTCTGTGCATTCTCCTGGCTTGGCTGGGCAACATGAAGAACGGATCGGGTTCGGCCGCCAAGGCCGTCCGTGATGCGGTGAGCCGCTCCGAGGCGACCGCACCGGCAGCCCCGGCAGCCACCTCCGCCAACGCCCTCATCACGCCGACCAACGCCGCCGCCCCTGCAGCGAAGTGATCGGTCGTCAGGTTCAACGAAACGCCCTCGTTCGCAAGACGGGGGCTTTTTGTTGCCTGTATTGGTGGGTCGGGCTGGTTGGCTCCAAGGTCTCCTGGAGCGCTGCTCGGGCTCTGGGCCTGGCCTTGATAGCGGGTGCATGTTTTTTTGCGGGTTGTTCTCAGGCAGAACGGGCCGACCTGGTCCTGCACAATGGTCCTGAACCGGAGACCATCGATCCGCAAATCCTCACGGGGCAGGCCGATGGTCGCATCGCCTCGGCGCTGTTCGAAGGGTTGACGCGGTTCAATCCGACCAACGGCACGGCCATGCCCGGGTTGGCCTCGCATTGGGATATCTCTGCCGATGGACTCACCTACACCTTCTACCTCCGCCCGGAGGCCCGCTGGTCCACCGGCGAGCCGATGGAAGCCGAGGAGGTGGTGTGGTCGTGGCGGCGCGCGGTCACTCCGGCTACGGCGGCCGATTATGCCAGCCAGTTCTTCTGCGTCCGCAACGGACGGGCCATCGTGAATGGCGAACTTCGTGACACCTCCCGCTTGGGAGCCGAGGCGCTGGATGCCCATACGGTCCGCGTGCATTTGGAAAACCCCACGCCCTACTTTCTGGAGTTGGCGGCTTCCCGGGTGTTTTTCCCCATCCCCCGCCGAGCGGTGGAACGTTTAGGGGATCAATGGATCCGGGCCGAGCCCTTGCCTTGCAGTGGTCCTTATCGGCTCTTGGGTTGGCGGGTGAACGACCGCTTCCGTTTGGCGCGGAATCCGCACTATTGGGATGCGGCTCAGGTGACGGCCAAACGCATCGACATCCTCAGCGGAGACAATCCTTCCACCGCCCTCAACCTCTTCTTGAAAGGCGAGGTGGACCTCATTTCCGACCGCAAGATCATCCCGGGAGAACTGGGGCCTGAGCTGGCGCAGCGGCCCGACTTCCATCGATTCGATTACCTTGGACAAGACTTCATCCGCTTCAACACCACACGCAAACCCTTCCATGATGCCCGGGTCCGTCGGGCCGTAGCCATGTCGTTGGATCGGTCTCGGATCACCGCCCGCATCACCCGAATGGGCGAGCGGCCCAGTGCCGCGGTGACTCCCGCGGGCGCCGGGGGATACCAACCGCCCGCTGGGGTTCTCTGGGATCCGGTGTCTGCCCGACGCTTGTTGGCCGAGGCCGGGTATCCGGAGGGGCGGGGCTTTCCGGTGGTGGAATACACCTTCAATGTCGGTTCGAGGATCTACGAGCAGACCGGCGTGGAGATTCAATCCATGCTGCGGGAACACTTGGGCATCCGGGTTGAATTGCGGCCTCTCGAGTGGAAGACCTACCTCGCCGAGATGTCCGCGCTGAACTACGACTTCATCCGCGGATCCTGGGTGGGCGATTACGACGACCCCATGACCTTCCTCGACTGTTTCCTCTCCGACAGCGGCAATAACCGGACGGGATGGAAAGAGGTGCGCTACGATCAACTGCTTCAGGCGGCGGCCGCGGAGGTCGATCCCCAACGCCGGTTCGGCATCTTGCGGGAAGCCGAAACCTTGTTGGTGACGGAGGCCGTGCCGGTGACTGGCCTTTACAGTCACGTAGGGCTCTACGCCGCCGATCCTCGAAAAGTGGGCGGGATTTGGCCCAATCGAATGGATGAGCATCCGTTCTTTTCCATGAGGAGAATCCGGCCATGAAATCGTGGCAGGCACGCTTGGCCTTGATCCCCGTCCTCGTCTGGGCCGTGGCCACGTTGAGTTTTTTCCTGCTCCGCGCTGTTCCGGGAGGCCCGTTTGATCGCGAGCGCGCGTCGGCTTCCCGCGAGGTCGAGGCGGCCTTGAAAGCCCGGTACCACTGGGACGAGCCCCTCTGGCGGCAGTACACCCGGTACCTCGGGAATGTGATCCGGGGAGACCTCGGACCCTCGCTCAAGTACCGCAACCATTCGGTGAACGACTTGTTGGGGCAGACGGTTCCGGTGTCATTGACTCTGGGGGCGATGGCCTTCGGGGTGGCGATGGGTTTGGGCCTCCCATTGGGGACGCTGGCCGCACTCAGGAAAGGCGGTTGGGCCGACCACGCCGCCTCGTTGCTGACGTTGGTGGGCGTTTGCGTCCCGGTCTTCGTGCTGGGTCCGCTGTTGATCCTCATCCTGGGACTTGGGCTGGGGTGGTTGCCCGTGGCCCTGTGGGGATCCTGGAAAACCGCCATCCTGCCCGCCCTTACCCTGGGGATTTACTTCGCCGCCCGGGTTGCTCGCTGGATGCGGGAGGGCATGCTGGAGGTCCTCAAAAGCCCGCATGTCCAGGCGGCGCGAGCCAAGGGTTTGAGTGAAACAGCGGTGATCTTGCGGCATGTCGTGCCCGTGGCCCTGGTGCCGGTGGTTTCCTACACCGGACCCATGCTGGCGGACTTGCTGACCGGCTCCTTTGTCGTCGAGAACCTCTTCCAAATCCCCGGAACCGGGGCCTTTTTCATCAACAGCTTCTTCAGTCGCGACTACACCATGATGATGGGCATGGTGCTATTTTACTCCGTGCTGCTTCAGGTTCTGAACTTGTTTTCCGACCTGCTGCTGCGGTGGTTGGATCCCCGCATCCGGTCATGAACAGCGCTCCTTCCAGTCCGGGGCGTCAGGCCTTGCAACGCTTTCGCCGCAACCGATGGGCGGTGGCTGGACTGCTCTTCCTGCTCTTGG
>JARXAF010000212.1 GCA_029865985.1 Verrucomicrobiota bacterium | reverse complement strand
GAGGTTGGGGACTGGCTGGTAACCATCGAGCCAGATGTATTCCAATTTGTATTTAGCCATGGATGTGAATGGTAGTGACTGCAGCGAATCGTCCCGATGCAGCGAATTCATGAAGCAGGGCAGGTGCCATGATTCGTTCGCTGCACTTCCCGCGCGGGAAATGGGGCGTTTTCGGGGCGAATGATAAACCGAGGTCGAGAGCACGCCTACATTTTTTGCGCGCAGTCCGTCACGTGGAATGTGGGTTGTTGGTCCGTGTGGTCAAAAAACACCAAACCGTGATCGCGGTCTCGTCCGGGGTCGGGTTTTTGTCCTGTCTGGCCGGTCGGCTTAGGATGTCCTAGTGTTGCCTCATCCTGATGTTGAAGGTCAAAGACACTCTTCGTTCCACGGTTTACCTGAGCTTCGATGGCAGGGTGATCAAGACCTATCACGGGCCAGATGCCGCGTCCCGGTACCAAACCGAGGTGGCGGTGCTTCGGTATCTAGAAGATCGGGGTTGTCCGTTCGTGCCCCGGATTCTTTCTGAGAACCCGATTTTGCCCCAAATTGTCACCACCAATTGCGGTCAGCGGGTCGAGCATCTGGACTCCGAGCGCCTGCACAGTCTTTTTGCCGAGTTGGAAGCTTATGGCATCCGGCACGATGATCAGGATGCGAGGAATGTGACCTACCGGAGGAGCGATGGCCGGTTTTGTGTCATCGATTTTGAGTTTGCGACCTTCATGGGGGCCTCAGGCACCGTTGCTCCCTAAAAGGGCACTATGGATTCTAAAATCTCCAGTCTTTGCCTGCATTGGTCGGGTTGTTCCGATCGCGGGAAAGTGCGCGTCAACAATGAGGATTCCTTTGTCGGTTTGAGGTTCAACCGGCAGGAGTTGGAACGGTTGGGCAAGGATGGGGAAGCGTCGTTGCAAACGGCTGATTTTGTCTTCGCGGTCAGCGACGGGATGGGGGGCGCACAGGCTGGCGAATTGGCCAGCCGGATGGCTGTCGAGAAGGTGCCTCAGATTCTGCCCAAAGGATTCCGCCCCGAACGCGGGCCCAGCGAAGGCATCGCCGCGGGCGTCTTGCTTCAGGCTCTTTTTCGGGAGATCCACGCGGCTTTGGTCTACATGGGTCGCAGTTATGAGGAGTGCCTTGGGATGGAGACCACGTTGAGCTTGTGTTGGTTCACACCGGGGCTCCTGCACTTTGCTCATGTGGGCGATAGCCGTATTTACCATCTTCCGGCTTCCGGGGGCATTCGCCAACTCACCGAAGACGACACCTACGTCGGTTGGCTGTATCGCCATGGCAAGATCAACGAGCGGGAGGCCAGAACCCATCCGCGACGCAATGTGCTGCAGAAGGCTTTGGGAGGCGGTAATCAGTTTGTGGATCCACAAATTGGCGCTGTGCCATATGCGGTTGGTGACCAATTTCTCCTCTGCTCCGATGGCCTCGTCGATGGCTTGTACGATGCGCACTTGATGGACTTGATTGGTTCCAGGGATGGAGCCCGTCCAGAAGTGGGTTTGGGGCGCCAATTGGTGGAGACTGCCGTGGCCGCCAGCGGTCGGGACAACACCACTGCCCTGGTGATCGAAGTGCGTGGGGCCCGAGCGGTGGGGGCGTGAGGAGGCAGCGGTGGGGACAATAAAAATCCGCGCCGGTTTCCCGGCGCGGCCTGTGTTGTTTGGGTTGTTTGGGTAAGCGTTAAGGTCCGGTATTAACCGTGGTAGCCCTCCTCGCCGTGTTCGGCGAGGTCGAGACCGTTGATTTCGACTTCTTCGGTCGGGCGGAGTCCGACGACAGCCTTCACGATGTAGGCGATGATGGCGGTGGCCACCACGCTCCAGACGATGGTCAGAACCACCGCCTTGAGCTGGGCACCGAGCAGACCGGTCTTCAGGCCGGCCACCACCGAGTTGGCCTTCTCGTCGGCCATCACGCCGGTGAGGATGGCTCCGAGGGTGCCGCCGACGCCGTGCACGCCGAAGGTGTCGAGAGCGTCATCATAGCCGATCCACTTCTTGAGGAAGGAGCAGGCGAGGTAAGGAACGATGCCAGCCAGCACACCGATGATCACCGCGGAGGTCGGGGTGATGAATCCGCAAGCCGGGGTGACGACCACCAGGCCGGCCACGATGCCGGAGCAGAATCCCAAGACGCTGGGCTTGCCGCGGGTGATCCACTCGATCATCGGCCAGACGAAACCGGCGGTGGCGGCGGCCAAGGTCGTGGTGGTGAAGGCGTTGGAGGCGATAGCATCGGCGCCGAGTGCAGAACCGGCGTTGAAACCGTACCATCCGACCCAGAGCATGCCGGTACCGACCATGCACAGCGTCATGGAGTGCGGGGTCATGGGCTCACGTCCCAGTCCTTTGCGCTTGCCGAGGATGATGCAGAGCACCAAGGCGCTCCATCCCGAGGTCATGTGCACCACGGTACCACCGGCGAAATCCAAAGCCTTGATCGCAGCATCCTTGTTCAGCGGGCCGCACATCAAACCGGTGGTCGACCACACCATGTGGGCGAAGGGGAAGTAAACGGCGAACATCCAGATGGTCACGAAGAGCAGCACCGAGATGAACTTCATGCGCTCGGCGATGGCGCCGATGATCAAGGCTGGGGTGATGATGGCGAAGGTGAGTTGGAACATGGCCCACATGGAGTCGCTGATCCAGTAGTAGCCCGCTCCGACATTTCCGGGCTCAACACCCTTGAACATGGCGTAGGCGGTGTCACCGATGATGGCATTGCCCGCTCCGAAGGAGAGGCTATAGCCGATGGCCCACCAGAGAATGGTCACCAATCCGGCGATGCCCATGCACTGAGCGAGCACCGACAGGACATTCTTTTTGCGAACCAGACCGCCGTAGAACAGCGCCAAGCCCGGGAGGGTCATGAAGAGGACCAGCGCAGTGGAGGTCATCTGCCAGGCGTTGTGGCCAGGGCCAGGGCCAGCGATTTTGCTGGTGACGTTGGTGTTGCTGGCGGTGGCTCGGGCAGCGTTGTTGACGTAGGCCTCGAGGTCGGCCAGACGCTCTTCAACACTGGGATCGGCGGCGCGGCCATCCACAGCGGCGAAAGCCAGCAGGGCGCAGGAAAGAATTAGGAAGAATTTTTTCATGACAAATTCAGGGTGTGTTTCTGGGTGGTTTTTCTTGGGTCAGACCGCGCTGTCGCCCTTTTCTTCGGTGCGGATGCGGATGGCCTCGGTGACTTCCGAGACGAAGATCTTTCCATCACCGATCTTGCCCGTCTTGGCGGCTTTGATGATGGCTCCAGTGGCCTCGCTCACCTTGGCGTCGGAAACCACCAACTCGATCTTGATCTTGGGCAGGAAATCCACGGTGTACTCACTGCCGCGATAAATCTCGGTGTGTCCCTTCTGGCGGCCGAAGCCTTTGACCTCGGACACTGTCATGCCTTCGATGCCTACTTCGTGCAGGGCATCTTTGACCTCTTCGAGCTTGAAGGGTTTTATCACTGCTTCGATTTTCTTCATGTGTGTGTTGTTTCCGGTTTCTGGAGAGTGCTTTGAGGCACCCTTCCGTGGTGTTGACGCGCTGCCGGGCTTTCGGATCGACCTCTGGAAAACAGCATTTCCAGTGCGTCGCCCATTCCGGCTCCACCGGCCTCCAGCAACGGGGATGCCACCCTCATCCTGGACTGCAAATGCGGGGGTGAAATTGAGGAAATGCTAGGAAATGCCCCGAGAGAATCCGCCCGTTGGGTTGAGGTGGGGAGGTTGGGGGTGGTTCTTTTTGAGCAGCTGGGTGAAAAAGGGCAGGCCGCCTGTACAGAAACTCAGTCAAAGTCTCCGCGATAGCTCGAAGGGCGTCGGTCGATGCCTTCCCGATTCCGGATCAAGGCTTGGGAGGCAGGGACGGACCGAGCAAAAGGACGGTTCCCACGATCACCAACCAGCCGACCGCATCCAGCCACAGCCCGTGGCGCATCATGGCCTTGAGGGGAATGCATCCCGTTCCGTAGGCCATGGCATTGGGGCCGGTTGAAACTGGCAGAAGGAAGCCCATCGAGCAGCCGAGGCAGGTGGCTAGGGCGGGTTTGAGAGGGTCCACGCCTGCTGCTTGCGAGACCGCGATGGCGATCGGCACCACCATGGTTGCCGAGGCGGTGTTGGTGGTGGTTTCGCTGACCAAGATCCCGACTCCGGTGAAGAGCATCGTCAGCCCCACGACGGTATGGCTCTGGAAGAGTGCGGCCAAACCTGCACCGATCCAATGAGCCAAGCCGGTGGAGAACATCAATTCGCCCAGGCACATGCCACCGGCGAAGAGCAGGATGGTTCCCCAATCAATGCCCGCGGCATCCCGCCATTCCAGGGTGAAGGATTCCCGCTTGGAATCGGTGGGCAGAAAAAACAACGCCGAAGCAGCTAAAAGGCCGATGATGCTTTCCGGGGCATGGGCATTGATCCAGACGTAGGCGGGGCTGTTTGAGCCTCTGTCATCCAGGGCCGCAATGAATCCGGGGAGCACCCACAAAGCCACGGCTGCCAGGAATACGCCGACGACGTTCAATTGCCCCCGGGTCCAAGAGCCCAGGTGAGCGCGCTCCTGTTCCAACCATTGACTGTTGTTGGCCAGTGACAGGGCGGGGACCGGGCAGTGTCGACTGAAACGCCAAACCAGAAAACCGGCCAGCAGGATGGCGACCGGGAGCCCCAGCCGCATCCATTGGAAGAAAGTGATCTTGTAACCGAGAAGCCGTTCAATGGCTCCAATCCCGATCAAGTTGGGTGGAGTGCCGATGGGGGTGGCCAAGCCTCCGACCGAGGCTGCAAAAGCGGTGATGAGCATGAGTCCTGCGGCAAACGGAGTGGCCCGGAAATTAGCCGTACCTTGTCGCGCCCCGAGTTCTGCCAAAATGGACAGCCCGATGGGGAGCATCATGGCGGTGGTGGCTGCATTGGAAACCCACATGGAGATGAACGCCGTGATCCCTGCGAAGGCTGCATACAGGCGGGCCGGACTGGATCCGACGCCGGGCATGGCCAGCAAGGTGAAGGCAAAACGCCGGTTTAGGCCGTGTTTGAGCATGGCTTCGCCCATCATGAAGCTGCCCATGAACAGGAAGATGATGGGATCAGCAAAGGGTTTGAACACTTCTCGGGCCGAGCCCAAACCAGCGACCACGCACAACGATGGGGCCAGCAGCGCTGTGGCCGCCAGAGGGATGGCTTCGGTCATCCAGAGGGTCAGCGCCATCCCAACGATGGCGAAGAGGTGTCGGGCCGGAACGGACAATCCCGGGAATGGGATGAACCAAAGCGCGAGCAGGACCACCGGAGCCAGGTACCAACCAAGGCGTTTGCGCATGCGTTCAAAGCGTTCCTCGGCCGGTGAAATATTGGCACTGAGGGTGAGGCCTTGTGTTGGTAGCGACATGGTTGAGGGGTTGACTGAAGGTCTTATGGGGAGTCCTTGAGAAGGCGATCGATGCCATTCCCTGTCAACGTCCCGGTCCGGATCCAAAGCAGTACACGGAGCCGTCGTCGCAACCGATAACGATGTGGCCATCCACCACGGCAGGGGAGCTTTGCACGGGTTGGCCTAGTTCGTAGTTCCAGCGTTCGGTGCCGTCGGCCAAAGAGACGATGTAAAGCCGTCCGTCGTCGGACCCCACAATCACGCAGTCGCCGGCCACCACGGGTGAACTCTCCACCTTGCCTCGGGTCTGGAAGGTCCAGACGGCCTTGCCATCGGCCCGGTTGACGCAGTGGAGGCGTTTGTCGCGGCTGCCAACCAATACGCGGTCGGTGGTCACTGCCGGCGACGACATGAAGGGGAAGGCCCGGTCGCGGTATTTCCAGAGGATCTTCCCGGTTTCGACATCGACGCAAAGGAGTTCGTTTTCGTAGTGGCCGACGTAAAGCAGGTCGCCCGCCATGGCGCCAGAGGCCGCAATGTACGCGCCCGCTTCGATTTCCCGCAGTTTCTTGCCACCCACCACATCGAGCACATGGACAATGGCGTCACACCCACCGAAGGCGGTGCGTCCGCGCGAAATGGCCGGTGAGCCGTTGATGTAATTACCCGTTTCGTAGACCCAGTTCGATTTTCCGGTACTGGCTTCCAGGCTGTAGAGTCGGAAGTCGTAGCCGCCGACAATGATGTTGGTGGAAGTTCCGTTGGTGCCGCTGATCCAGTTGGCGCTGCTCTTGACCTTGTCGTCAAAGCCTCGGCTCCAGAGTTTGGTCCCGGTCTTGGCGTCGAGTGCAAAGAAGTTGGTCAGGGTGTCACCAATGAACACTCGGCCGTTGAGCACGAGTGGCGATGCCTCCACCGGCCCACCGGTTTGGAAACTCCAGCGCTTGCTGCCGTCTGAGAGAGACAGGCAGACCACGTTGGAATCGGCTGAACCAATGAAAACCGATCCATCGACGATGGCAGCCGTGGCGCTCACCGCCCCGCCAGTTTTGAAGCGCCACTTCAGCACCGGCGCATCCGGAATGCGTGCCGGGCTGATGCCGCTTTGAGCGGGGTCGCCTCGAAACATCGGCCAAGAGTTCCCCGTGGCGGCATGAAGGCCACCGATGGCGATGGCCATGATCAGGAGGGTGGTGCGGATCATGCCTCCAAGGTTCTGCCAATAGTTCAGGAAGGCAATCACGAGCCGAAGGTTCCGTGAGGGCCAATACCTGCCGCCCCCGGCAGTGCGGGACAACGTTGGGGATCCAGAATCGGGGGATTCCCCACGCCCTGGCAGTTCTCACTCGAACACAACCCTTCCATCGATGGACGGAAGGGCCCTAACCTCACCGCGTCGCCATGGCGTCTGACCTTTTTCCCGATACGATCCTCATCCGACCCGACATCTTGAGCCGGTTGGACTTCGCCGCGCTCTTTGGCAACACCGCTCCGGTGGAACTGGAGTTGGGGGC
>JARXAF010000143.1 GCA_029865985.1 Verrucomicrobiota bacterium | reverse complement strand
GCGGTGGGCTTACCGGAAGGCCTGGTGCTGGACACGACCACCGGAGTCATCAGTGGCACCGCGGGTCAGGTGGGGACTTTTTCGGTGGTGGTGAGCGCACGGAACACCGCGGGAACCGGAACGGGAACGCTGACGGTGCTGTTGAGCAAGAAGGAGTTGTCGGTGAGCGGACTGAGTGCGGCATCGAAGGAGTACGACGGAACAACACGAGCGACGGTGACCGGAACGCCGGTGCTGGTCGGCGTGGTGGGCGCTGACGCGGTGAGCCTCACGGGTCGAACGGTCGGGCAATATGTCGATCCCTCGGTTGGTTCCAGTAAGCCGATTTCTGTTTCTGGCTATTCTCTGGGTGGCGCCAAGGCGGTGAATTATTCGATTCCGTCGACCATGATGTTGGCCGCGGACATTGTGCGTCGACCGTTGTCCTTGTCCGGGGTGGCCGCTGTTTCCAAAGATTACGATGGCACTGATCTGGCTCAGTTGACGGGTTTGAACTCGTGGGTGAATCGGGTGCCGGGAGATGAAGTCCAGGCCCGGGTGGTTTCCGCCAGCTTCGCGCAAGTCTCGGTTGGAACCGCCGTGAACGTGGTTGCCAGCCTGGAGTTGCAGGGTGCTGATGCCGGCAATTACCAACTGATCGCGCCAACCGGGCTTCGTGCAGACATCCGTCCTGCGGCGGTTCTCATCCAACTGGCCGGCACGTTGCAAACCTACACCGGATCGGGTGTGGCGGTGTATGCGGTGACGGTCCCGGAAGGGGTGCCGGTTTCTCTGACCTATGACGGCAAGACCAATCTACCGGTCGCAGTCGGGACTTATGCCATCGCGGCCCGAGCCTCCAGTGGCAACTACTTGGGTCTTTTGTCGGGAACCTTGGAAATCCGGCCCAAGACCGTATCGGGTATCGTGACGGTGCAAGACAAGGCTTTCGACGGATCGACTTTGGCAACCGTCGTCTCCCGGAAATTGGAGGGGGTGGCTGCGGGCGACACGCTCGCCCTTCAAGTGTCGGAGGTGCGATTCACGGATCCCTTGATGGGAGCCAAGAAGTCGTTGGTCGCAGTCGGTGCTTCTCTCGTTGGAACCTCGGTCGCGAATTACCGCTTGGGCGATGTGTCCGTTGTGCCTGCGGCGATCTTGAACAACCCGCCGGTCTTTGATGCCTTCCCCAAATTGGTGGCGGTCGAAGCCAAGACCTTGCAGGAAATAATCACGGCAGTGGATTCGGACTTGCCGATTCAAACGCTGACCTACCGCCTGTTGGAGGCGCCGAGTGGGCTCTCCATCACGGTGGGCGGACTTTTGCAGTGGACCCCGAAACGAACGGATATTCCGGGGCCCTACACTTTCGTTGTGGAGGTCAGTGATGGGGTCGCCTCAGTCCAAAAAAGAGGCACCATCACGGTGGCCAACAGCGGAACCGATCCCCTCGTGATCCTGATCCCCAATGTCACGGTGACGGAGAACGTTCAGACGATCCGCCAATTGAACACGCCGGATCCGGATTTGCGTGGAACCTTGGTGTGGTCGCTCATTCAGGGTCCGTCGGGTTTTGCCGTGGGCCCTTCTGGGCAATGGACTTGGCAAGCGGGTGAGCGTCTGGGAGGGACCCGTTGGAACGTTGTGGCCGAGGTGACCGACGGTCGGTTGACCAGTCGCGTGGGATTCAAGGTTCAAGTCACCGAAGACAATCAGGCGCCGGTTTGGTTGGCGAATCCTCCGCCGGTTGGAACTGAAGGGCAGGAGATGATTTGGACTTTGGTGGCCACCGATCTGGATGATCCGAGCCAGGCTTTGAGTTACCGATTGGTGGAAGGGCCGAATGGTCTGGCGGTTGGAACCAATGGGTTGGTGCGTTGGACTCCATCGGAAAGTCAGGCTCCGACCACCCACCGGCTTCTAGTTGCTGTGAATGACGGCATCGTCTCCGTCACGAATGTGTTCGCGGTGGTGGTCCGAGAAGTGAATCAGGCCCCCGCTTGGAATGGGGAATCCACGTTGACGGTGAACGAGGTTGAATTGCTGCAGCATTCGCTGGTGGCCGTCGATGGGGATATTCCGGCTCAATCGTTGGCTTACTCGTTGGTGAGCGGCCCTGCAGGACTGAGTGTTTCGCCGGTTGGGTTGCTTCAATGGCGCCCGACCGAAGCACAAGGGCCATCCACTAACGGGGTTCGTGTCACCGTGAGTGATGGTGTTGAGACCGTGGCGCGGGACTACGCCGTCGTGGTTCGAGAGACCAATCAATCACCGGTTTGGGAAGCCGATCCAGCACGTGTGGCTGCAGAGGAGAGTTTGTACGAGTTTCGTTTGGCGGCCAACGATGCGGATATTCCGGCGCAGGTGCTCAACTACCGACTGCTGTCGGGACCGACCGGCCTGACCGTGGCATCGGATGGTTGGGTGCGGTGGGTGCCTACGGAGGTGCAGGGCCCCAGCACCAATCAGGTTGAGGTGGCCGTGTCGGATGGGTTTATTTCGGTGACCAACCGGGTTGAACTGCGGATCCGAGAGGTCAACGTGAACCCAATATGGGTTGGAGAAACCGTATGGATGGCCAGCGAAGGGCAAACGCTTTCGGTGAAGCTTCCAGTGGTGGATGCGGATGTGCCTCAGCAATCCCTGAGTTTTGTTTTGGAGTCGGGACCTGACGGGTTGCAGTTGAGCGCGGATGGGTTTTTGGCGTGGACACCCACCGAGATTCAGGGGCAGTCCACCAACCGGGTGCGCGTCCGTATTTCCGATGGGGTTGCCAATGTGCCGTTGGAATTCGACATCGTGGTGCGCGAGCTGAATCAACCCCCGGTTTGGGTAACGCCGGCGGTGACTCGGCGTGTGAGCGAAGGGGTTTTGCTGTCGTTCCCAGTGGTGGCCACGGATGCTGATTTGCCAGCCCAGCCGCTCACCTACCGCGTGGTGAGTGCGCCCTGGGGAATGACGCTCAGCACGAATGGGGTTGTCTCTTGGCGGCCCACGGAGATCCAGGGGCCCAGCACCAACCGAGTGCGAATCGCTGTGAGCGATGGTGTCGCCTCGGTGCCGCTAGAGTTTGATGTCATCGTGCGCGATGCCATCACTGGGTCACCCGGTCCGACCTTGGGATTGTCGGCTCGCGTTGACGGTTCCTGGACCTTGCGCGTCGCTGGAATCGGGGGTGCGCGTTTTCAAGTGGAGCAGCGAACCCAACTCAGTGGCGCCTGGTCCCCCGTGCCCGGTGTTCCAGAAGTGCTGACCGAAGGGGCGACGGTGCCGACCTCGATTGTTCTGCCTGCCAATGCCTCTCCCGGTTTGTTCATTCGCCTCCGCAAGCTGGAGTGACCCATGCGGGGATGAGGCGGAGCGATGATTCTTGGGACTCCCGGCGGTCGGGGGGCGCCGCCATTCAGTCCACGTAGACCAGTACGGTGGAAGACAGCTTTTGGATGCGGTGATGGTTCTCGATGGCCTGGACTTGGGCATCGGTCAGAACCTGACCTTCCGGTACCAGCAGCATTCCGCCCGAGGTTTTCACTCCGGCGGCCACCGTCATTCCGGGCTTCAGTTCAGACAGGGATACCTCCAGTTCTTGGCGGGGTAAGGAGGCTTGAGGCAAGGCGCGCAGCAGTAATTGGACGGCCTCCGGATCGAAGCGCCAGCCACTGCCCAGGGTGAGGGTTTCCACAGCCGCTGCATGAGGGGCTTTCTTCTCTGCGTAGGCCACGGCCACGGCGAGAACCCGGGAGAGCCAAGGGATTTCCTTGCCCGCCAGGCGGTCTGGATATCCGCGGCCGTCGAACTGCTCGTGGTGTCCTCGAATGACTCGGCCGACGTGCTTCAAGTTGGCCGCAAAATCGACCAACTCCTCTCCCAGGATCGGATGCTGTTCAATCAAGGAACGCTCAGCCGGTGTAATCGTCTCGGGTTGTTGGAGCCATTTTCGGATGAGTCCCCGTGGAGTGCCCACCAGTCCGATGTCGTGGAGCCAGGCGGCCAGTTCGAGGGTCTGACGGTCGGTCTCCGAGAGTTTGAGGATGTCGGCCATCGCTCGACAAAGACCGAACACCCGTCGGGCCTGAGTGCCCAGCGTGGGGTAAAAGGATTGAAGTACCTTGAGGCAGAGTTGGACGGAGTGGTGCAGGTTGAGCTGCAGCACCTGATTCATTTCGGAGAGCCGCTGCCGGTGGTCGGCCTCGGCCGAGACGCGGGTTTCGAGAGCCTTGTTGAGCGACACGAGTTGCTCATTCATGGCCAGCGTCGTGGCCTGCAAGACCGTGTTGCGGACGATCAGGTCGTGGCGCTGGATCGCATTGCGCACTGTGGCCAAGAGTTCCTCGCGGATCCACGGCTTGACGACGAATCGGTAGATTTCGCCCTTGTTGATGGCCTCGATGACGGTGTCGAGGCTGAGGACTGCGGTGATGAGGATGCGGGTCGCATCGGGCTGGAGTTGCTTGGCCTGAGCCAGGAAATCCAGGCCGGTCATTCCCGGCATCTGGTAGTCGGAAATGATCACCGAAAATGCCTCCTTCTGAAGGATTTCAAGCCCTTCCTCGGGTGAGGAACAGGCGGTGACTCCGTAGCGCTCGCGGCGCAATGTTTCCCTCAAGGCGATGCGTACGATCTCTTCGTCATCGACGACGAGGATTCGTTTGAGAGAGGGCTCAAATCGCGCGTCAGGTGAGTTCATCGGCTGGTGTGTGTGTCGAACAATTCATCGATTTGCCGCTGGAACTCCGTTTCCTGTAGGTCGGATGGCAGCGTGAGCGAGGCGTCTCTGAGCCAAGTACTGTGCACTTCATCTTCATTCTTGCCGATGATTTGCAGGATGGATTTGACCGGCGGTTTGCGGTGGCGGACTTCGCGGAGCAAATGGCCGATCCGATCTGATGTGTCGGCAGCCACTTGCGCCAAGACGGCATCGAATTCGTAATCGAGTGAATCCAACACCTCAAGAGCCCGATCTTCCTGGCTTTCGGCGACGACGAAGAATCCGCCTCGCCGCAGCGAATCGACGGTCGTGTCCAGTGACCGGCCCGCAGCTCCCACCACCAGCAAGGTGCGCCGCCGTCGTTCTTCGCCTTCCTGGACGCGGTCTTGTTCAGTGAAGTCAGCCACCGGTAGCCATAATCGGAACGTGGTGCCCTGACCCTCGACCGATTCCACCGAGATGGCTCCGTGGTGTTTTTCGACAAAGAGACGCGCGTTGTAGAGGCCCAGACCGGAGCCCTTGTTCACTGGTTTGGTCGTGAAGAACGGGTCGAAGATGGTGCCGAGATGACGTTCCGGAATACCGATGCCGTTGTCGCGGATGGCAACGCAAACAGCGGGGAGTCGGGGGAAGGTTCCCTGCACATGGGCCAGAGTTTCGGCCTCATTGACATGGTGGGTGGAACACCAGAGGTGGCCATTGTGGGGCATGGCATCCGCCGCGTTCATGACGAGATTCAGGAACACCTGCCGCAGTTCCACGCAGTCGACATAAATCGGCAGCGGCGAGGCCACCGTCTTCGACTCGAATCGGATGCGGCGAGGAAGGATCTTGCGCACCAGTTCCGACAAATCTCCCACCTGGTCGTTGAGGTCGGAGTAGCCGAATTCACCGATTCGCCCCTGATGCAGGCTCAATACCCGTCGGACCAACGCGCTGGCCTGCATGGCGTTGCGCTTGATCAGGTCGAGGTTTTCCCGGAGGGGTTCGTCGGAGCCTTCTGCGGGCTCCAGGGTTTCGGCCAGCGCATGGATGCCGGCCAGGATGTTTCCGAAATCATGGGCCATGCCCATGGTCAGTGTCGCCAAGGTGTCTCGCCAGGCAGCGGAACTGAGTCGGCGTTCGGCGATGGTTTGTCGGGAGACGTCGAGCCAAGTGCCTTCGAAGCCCAGCAGGAGGCCGCTTTCGGTGCGCAGAGCCTGGCGTCGCTCCAGGATGTAAGCGACACGGCCAGTTCGGGCGTGGCGGACCCGGAAGTGCGTGCTGAGCCCTACATCGCTACGGATCGCGCGGCGGATGTGGCTTTGCACCTCCTGCATGTCGGCTTCGTGGATGACATTCCAGAAGACCTCGGATTGCTGGAGGAATTCCGAAATGGGGACACCTGTCAGTTCTTCCAGACGCGGGCTGGCGTAGTGGAAGGACATGTCGCTCCGCTGGTTGAAAATGACCCCGGGCCAGCGTCGCATGAGATTATCCACCTGCGCCTCAGCCTGCAGCAATCGGAGGCGGAGACGCTGGTTGGCTTCGCCGCCGCGTCCTTCGGAAGGCCAGGATTCTTCCTCCAGTCGAGGGCGGGGAGGCACCGTGGATTCTATGTGGGCAAAAAGTCCGCCGGGACCTCGGCCTCCGGTGACCCGAATCCATCCGTCGGGCTGGTCGGGATTGCCTGGAAGGTCTTGGGTTCGGAATTCGGATTCCGATGCCACCCAAGCTTGGATTCCCAGTTCCCATTCCGGACGCCGGTGAGTCAAAACGGCTACCCAGTCGCGACCGATCAAACCCGTTGGGGTTTCTTCCAGCCATTCGGCCAACGGCTCATTCACCGAGAGGATTCGCCCCTCCGGATCCAGCACAGCCAACCCCCCAGTCAACCAGCCTAAGCCGGGACGGGGAGCCACTGTTTCTGTGGGCAAATATTCCATCTGGGAAGCAATCGGTACGACCAATAGCGAGATTAATGGGATGTTTGCCGATTGTCAGTCATGGAGATTGATTGGGAAAGTTGCCGGGCAAGGCCATCGGGGAAACTCCCAGCGCAACTTTCCGGGAAGGTTGGTTTTGACCCAAGGAAGAGCACGCATGGATTCTCCGCTGAACCAAGACTGGCTGGAAGAGGTAGCCCAACGCCGTTTAACGGCTGCTGAGGCTGCTCGATGGCGTCGGGAGTTGCGTCGGGAGTTGGTAAAGCGCCCGGCCGAGGCTCGGCGTCTGGAAGAAGAGTTGGCCTTGAACAGCCTTCTGGATTCGTTGCCCCGGCCATTGGCTTCCAGCAATTTCACCGCTCGGATCCTCTCCGAAATTCAGGAATTACCGGAGCAGGAATCAGGGATTACCCGATGGTGGGCTTGGTGTGTTTCCCGAGCCCAGAATGGGGTTGGGTTCTGGTCCGGGGCTCGGTTTTGGTCCGAGAAGATTTGTCGGGTCTGGGTCCAATCCATCCCCATTGTCGTCGCCGTGGTCTGCGTGGCCATTCCGCTCAATTGGGGGTGGCAACGGGTGCAAATCCATCGCCATGGGACCATGGCCCGAACCGCAGCCGAACTCTCGGTGGCGGCCGCGATGCCAGGGGTTGCCGTTCTTCAGGATTTCGAAGCCGTTCAACTGCTGGAGACTCGGTCGGCTCCCGACGATGTGACCCTGCTGCAGGCCTTGCGCGAGGAAGCTCCATGAAATTGGCTGAAGCCCCCCCTGTTCTCGGCTCAGTGCGTTCCCTGGGATCGATTGCGTGGTTTCGGTGGTCCCGTTCAGGTCGTAATACCCTTCAGTTGGCAGGTTTTGCTGGGATGCTGGCGGCAGCCTGCTGGTCCGGATCCTTGCCGGTTTTGGCTCAGGTTTTAGAACCCACGGTCAGCCCGCTGCCGGCCCGTCGTTTGCCACCGATGCCTACGGATCGATCGGGTCCGCCATTGCCCGAGCAAGCGACGCTTCCCCCGGTGCCCAAAGTCCGAACTCCCACCGATCGCTTCCGTGAGCTCCTGGCAGCCAATCCGGAACAACGCGAGGCCGTGTTGTTGCGAAAGACTCCGGCCGCTCGAGCATTGATCGAGGCCAAACTCCGCGAGTTTGGGACCCTTCGCCCGGACGAACGCGAGATTCGCCTTCGTTTGGCCCAGTTTCAGGATGCCCTGCGTCCACTTCTTGCGCTGTCACCCGCCGATCGAGGCCCTTTGATGGCCTCGGTGCCGGACGAAGATCTTCCTTGGATCGAAGAACGGCTGGCTGCCTGGGATTTGTTGCCGGAGGCCGAACGACGGGATGTCCTTGAGAGCGAGCGGCGCTTGTCTTGGTTTGTGCGCCAGGCGGAAGTTCACCCGGATCGGCAGCATGTCGAAGCCTACGTGGCCGCGCTGCCGCCGGCCGCTCAGCAGGCAGCCCGTGAGCAAATGGAACGGTGGTTGGCACTGCCCGTGTCTGAACGCAGTCGCAAGGCGGCGGCTTTTTCGCGGTTCTTCGATCTCACCGCTGCTGAGCGTCAAGCTGCTTTGGGAACCCTTTCCCAGACCGAGCGACAGCAAATGGAACGGGCTTTGAGCGATTTTGCAGCGCTGACGCCCGAGGCCCGCGAGCGGTGTGTGCAGGGTTTTCAGAAATTCGAGGCCTTGAGCGCGTCCGAGCGGGAACAATTCCTGCGAAGGGCTGAGCGGTGGAAAGCCATGAGCCCCAATGACCGTGCGGCCTGGCGTCGGTTGGTTGAGAAAGCCCTCCGCCCGCTTCGCAAGCCTCCGTTTCCGGCCGATGACATGATGCTGGCGGCCCCCGATCGCTGAAATGGGCGTGCCATGGATTTGCTATGGGCGGGCGTCGCTCGTTTCTGTCATGGCTTACATCCTCTGAGTGGGGTGGAACTGCTTGAGGCCATCTGGTCGGTGAACGAGTTCACGAGTTCACGATTCAATGCCGCAATTGGATTGCGGTTTTGGTCGGACTGGAGTCGGGTTGACCACCATGGACGATGCGCCTCCATCCTCCGATTCGAAGCCTCCATTCCTTTCAGGACATTCCGGGGATCACCGTCCCCCGGTGATGACCCTGCCTCCCCCCAAGAAGAAGGGGTTGTGGGGTCCGATTGCCTTGGCGGTCGCGGCCGTGGTCAAGTTTGGGTCCAAGCTGCTGCTGCTCATGCCCTTCTTGAAGTTCCTCCCAGCCTTTCTCAAGACCGGTGGAACGATGATCTTGAGTGTGGGCGCCTATGCCCTTTTGTGGGGTTGGAAGTTCGCGCTGGGCTTCGTAGTGCTCATCTTCGTCCATGAATTGGGGCATTTGGTGGCGGCCCGCAGTCAGGGACTTCGGGTCGGTGCGCCGGTATTCATCCCGTTCATGGGCGCCTTCATTGCGCTCAAGGATGCCCCTCGCAATGCTTGGATCGAAGCGGTGGTGGGCATTGGTGGGCCCATTTTTGGCACCATTGGAGCCAGTGTCTGTTTCTTGATTCATGTGGCGACGGGCGATCCCTTCTGGTCGGCCTTGGCCTACTCGGGCTTCATGCTCAATCTTTTCAATCTGGCACCGGTCGGTTTCTTGGACGGGGGGCGGATCGTCACGGCTCTGTCGCCTTGGCTATGGGTGGTGGGCTATTGCCTGATGATCGCCTATCTGGTCTATGAGGCGATGACCCGCAAATGGATCAGCCCCCTCCTCATCATGATTTTGATCATGGGTCTTCCGCGGTTGATCTCACTCTTCCGGGCGCGGGATGACGAGTCGCGCCGTTTCTTTGAGATCGAGCCTCGGCAACGCTGGACGGTGGGCATCGCCTACTTCGGGTTGATCGCGCTGTTGGCGTTGGGAATGACTCTGAGCCATGTGCGTTCCTGATCCCTCCGAGGGCGGGCCTTCCTGGCAAAACCTACCAGTGACCCGGGGTTGTTTCGTCTGTGGGATCAACAATCCCACCGGTCTTCAACTCACCTTGCTCAGCGACGGGCGCACCGTGGAGGTACCGGTGCAATTCCGCAGCGAACACTGCGGGTTCACGGGAGTCGTTCACGGTGGGTTGCTGACCACGGTCTTGGACGAGGTGATGGCTTGGGTGATTGGCGTGAACACCCGGTCTTTCGCCTTTGCGGCCGAGTTGAATGTGCGATTCAGCCGCTCGGTGGCTCCGGGGGTTCCCATGAAGTTTCGTGCGGAACTCACGGCCAATCGTCGCGGCCGAATGTTTCTGACCCGCGGTGAAGTCTTGGGTCCGGACGGCGTGCTTTACGCCGAGGCCACCGGCAAGTTCCTGCCCATTCCAGAAGAACAGCAGCGGGCGATGTTGGCAGATTTCGCGGTAGACCCATCGCCGTGGATCCAAAAACCCACGGGAGAACCCGGATCGGCTTGATCGAATTTCCAGGTACAGAAAAACGGTGTGATCAGCCGCGACAACGGGCGATGAGAGCCGGGAGCAGTCGTTCGACTCGGGTCACTTCGTCTTCCGTAGATTCTCGACCGAGCGAGAATCGAACCAAGGCCTTGGCTCGAGATTCCGGAACGCCCATGGCCCGGAGCACATGACTCGGTTCGACCGAACCAGCCGTGCAAGCCGAACCGCTCGAGGCGCAAACGCCCTCTAGGTCGAGGTTGGCCAAGAGTGAAATGCTGTCGGTTCCCTCGACGGAAAAAGCCAAGGTGTTGGACAGTCGATTCTCCGGACATCCGTGGCGTTCGACCCCGGGAAGGGAAGTCACTGCCCGGCCCAGACGCTCGGTCCACGCCCGCAATGGATCGGCCGGGAAAACGGGTTGGGGAACAAAGCATTCAAAGGCGGTCACCAAACCAGCCACAGCAGTCAGATTTTCGGTGCCACCCCGGCGCTCGTTTTCTTGGGCGCCCCCATGCTGGGTGGGGTGGGGGAGCAGAGGGGAACGAATGAAGAGCGCACCGGCACCTTTGGGTCCGTGGAATTTGTGGGCGCAAACCGAAACCAGATCCGCTTCGAACTGGTGAACGCTCTCGAAGGGCAGTTTTCCGAAGGATTGGACCGCATCGGTGTGGAAGGTGACGCCCTGCTGACGGCAGAGGCGTCCAATTTCGGCCACCGGTTGGATCGTTCCGGTTTCGTTGTTGGCGGTCATGACCGAAACCAGCGCCGTGTCCGAGCGCAGTGCGGCGGCGACGGTTTCAGCGGACACTCGGCCGTGGTGATCGACCGGCAATAGTGTGAGGGTGAACCCCTCCTGAGACTCGAGGTATTTGAACGCGTGGAGCACCGCGTGGTGTTCCACCGGTGAGGCCACCAGATGGCATCGGCCTTGGGACTTGCCGAGCCTTGCGGCTCCCAATACGGCCAGGTTGTTCGATTCGGTTCCGCCGCTCGTAAAGATCACCTCGCTGGGTTTGCACCGCCAGACTCCTGCCAATCGGTAGCGAAATTCATCGAGGGCCGCGCGTGCCCGGCGTCCCACCGAGTGGACGCTGGAGGGGTTGCCCCAGAGTTGATCGCTGAACGGTTCCATCGCCTGCCGGACGCGAGGGTCCGGAGGCGTGGTGGCGTTGTAGTCCCAGTAGATGGGATTCACTGAGGCTGGGTGGGCTTTCGGTGCAAACGGGACTGTGACTCAGAAGGTGCGGATCTTGATGTTGCGGAACCAGACGTCGTCACCGTGGTCTTGCAGGCAGATGTGACCGGTTCCGTTCTTTGCAAAGCCGGGCATGCCCTTGAACTTGGATTCCGAGATCAGCTTCTGCGTCTCGGAGCCACCCCATTGGTATTCAACGACCTTCTTCTTGTTGAGCCAGTGCTCAGCTTGGTTGCCCTTGATTACGATGCGGGCCTTGTTCCATTCGCCGACGGGCTTGAGCGCCTTCTCGGCATTGCAGGCGATGAGCGCGTACAGCGCGGCGGCGCTGGTCTTGGGGTTCTTGCCGTCTCCGTGCTTGGAGTCATCGAGTACCTGATACTCTGGCCCGGTTTCGTAGGAGGCGTTGTGGTCTTCAGTGACCCGATAGATCACGCCGCTGTTGGCCCCGGGTGCGACCTTCCATTCAAAGCGCAGTTCAAAATCGCTGAACTTGTCGACGGTGATGAGGTCGCCGCCGCCTTCTCCGGAGACATGGCGGAGAGTGCCGTCTTCAACGCGCCAACCCTTGGTCGGGAAAGCGGTCGCCTTGTAGCCGCGCCATTGGGAGGTGTCCTTGCCGTCGAAGAGTTGCTTCCACGAATCCGTTTTGGATTCCTTGGCCTTCTTTTCGGCGGCCAGAGCGGGGGAGATGAAGAGTGTGGTCGCCAAGGCGGCGGACAGCACAGAGAAGATCACGCGTTTCATGGTTTGCTGGAGTTCAACGGTGCGTCGCCGAAGACCGGCCGGCAAGCGTCGTTGCGTCGGGAAAGGTCGCGATTGGGGCAGATTTCATCGAGCGCTCCCTCGCGGTTTTGGGATTGTTGGTTGGGTTGGGTTAGGTTTGAGGTGGTTATGGCGTGCAAAAGGGGCGCCAGAAGGGGTATCCGAAGCGGCCGAATGGGGGATTCCTGTGCTTCCTGACTGGAGCCGGAATCTT
>JARXAF010000197.1 GCA_029865985.1 Verrucomicrobiota bacterium | reverse complement strand
AGATCCAGATTCAACGACCGATTGAGCAGGATCGAATAGCAACCGCAAAGGGGCCTTGGCCCGAGAGAAAAGCACCTAAAGAAGAAAATTTGGGGACGGAGACGTTTTATCGTTTGACGGTGTGCACTAATGGGCGACCCCTTTTGAGGGGGATTCAAGGTTTGCGTGGCTTCTGGGGGGTTGGCGTGGTTTTCTTCAGGGCCAGAACACATGAGCGACCCGCGTTACGCCAAACTGGCCAAGCTTCTCATCGAATACTCCTGCGAATTGAAGGCCGGAGAGAACATTCTGCTCGATCTGGTCGATACGCCCGATGCCATGGCCGTGGAACTTATCCGCGCTGCGCGCACCATCGGAGCCACGCCCATCGTGGAGATGCGCCATTCCCGCATCCTGCGCGAAGTGCAAATCGGAACCGACGAACGCCACGCCAAACTGGTGCGGGACATCGAATTGAACCGCATCCGCAAGATGCAGGCCTACATCGCCATCCGCGGCGCGAACAACGCCAGCGAGAACAGCGACGTACCGTCCGAGAAGACCCGCCTGTACTCCAAGACGCTCCGCCCCGCTCTCGACCACCGTATCAACAAGACCCGCTGGTGCGTCTTGCGCTGGCCGACTCCCAGCATGGCCCAGTCGGCCAATATGAGCACGGAGGCCTTCGAAAAGTTCTACTTCGACGTGTGCACCATGGACTACGCCAAGATGGCGCGGGCCGTGCAGCCGCTCGAAAAGCGCATGCGCAAGGCCGACAAGGTACGCCTCGTCGCCCCGGGCACCGAACTCTCTTTCTCCATCAAGAACGTGGGTGCCAAGCCCTGCGAAGGACTGCGCAACATCCCGGACGGCGAGTGCTTCAGCTGCCCCACTCTCAAGTCGTCCAACGGCGTCATCACCTTCAACACGCCCACGCTGTACGCCGGCACCAAGTTCGAGGGAATCCGCCTGGAGCTGAAGGATGGGCGCATCATCAAGGCCACCTGCCAAGGCGGCACCGAGCGCAAGCTCAACGAGATCCTCGATATGGACGCCGGAGCCCGCTACATCGGCGAGTTCAGCCTCGGATTCAACCCCTACATCCTGAACCCGATGTGCGACATTCTGTTCGACGAAAAGATCGCCGGTTCCCTGCACTTCACCCCGGGTCAGGCGTATGAGGATCCGGGCAACGGCAACAAGTCGGCCGTCCACTGGGACATGGTGCTCATCCAACGTCCCGAGTGGGGCGGTGGCGAGGTGTGGTTCGACTCCGAATTGATCCGCAAGGACGGGCTGTTCGTGCCCAAGGACCTCCAAGGCCTCAATCCGGACAAACTCCGCTGATTGGGTTGGGTCTACTCAGGTCCGCATCAAAACCATGGTTCCCTCCATTCCTCGCTGGCTGCGGGTCTTCTGGGTTTGCTGTTGGGCTTGGTTTAGAGCCTCGTGTTGGGCCTCGTGTTGGGCCTTGTCGGCAGGCCTCGCCATGGCCCGGGATTGGGAACCTGGATTCCGAGACTTGGCAGCCTGGGGACGGGAGATGCATCTCCGTCCCGTACAGAGAGGCGAGGAGCTCCAACTGACCAACCGGTGGACCCGACTACGTTTCCAAAAGGATTCCGATCGGGTGAACTTCAATGATGTGGAGTTCCGCCTTTCGGATCGCATCCCCATCGAAGGCGGACGTTTCCGTGTTTCGCAACGCGACATCGACTCTCTCATCGCCCCACTCCTGGCGCCACCCAAGCGCAGCATCCGCCCCATCCGACGCATCGCCATCAACGCCGGACATGGAGGGCGTGATCCCGGCAACATGGAAGGTCGGCGGATGGAGAAGACTTACACCTTGGATCTGGCCATTGATTTGGCGCGGCACCTCAAGGCCGCCGGGTTTCAGGTGGTCTTCGTCCGCAGCTCAGACCAGTTCATCGCCCTGCCCGATCGGGCCGCCGCCGCCAATCGTGCGGAGGCCGACCTCTACGTGAGCCTGCACTTCAATGGTTTTGACGGTCCGGGCAACGACGCGGTGCAAGGGTTGGAAACCTATTGCCTCACGCCGGCTGGAGCCCCTTCGAGCAATGACTCGAAACGCAGCGGCCGGATGGCCGGCTTCGATGCCAACCGTTTTGACCGCGAGAACATCACCCTCGCCCACCAAGTGCATCGCGCCATCCTCGACCAAACCCCCTTGGCCGATCGAGGTGTGCGCCGGGCCCGCTTCAAGGAACTCACGCTGCTGCGAATGCCCGGTCTCCTGATCGAAGGCGGATACATGACTCACCCCGGTGACACCCGCCTGATGGACTCGCGGAAGTCCCGGGATCAGCTCGCCGCCGCCATCGCCGATGGGATCCTGCGGCACAAACGGCTGGTCGAGCGCGGAGCTCCGGAGTGACCCCAGAAGCTCCGCCCACGAACCTCAACGGCGCTTGCCGCTGACCAATTCTTCCACGAGCGGCTTGGCGGCATAGACGCTACGAAGCGCCTCCAAAATGCCCGCGCTGTGCACGGACAAGGCACGGGCCTGGGTTTCCTCATAGGCAAACCCCAGAACCAGCGACTCGATGTTGCCATCGAAAATGATGCCCACGAATTCCCCGTTCCGATTCACCACCGGGCTGCCGGAGTTGCCGCCGATGATGTCGTGGGTAGAGACAAAGTTGAAGGGCACCTCGGCATGGATGGCCCGACGCTTCTTCTGCCAGCGTTCCGGCAAGTCAAACGGCGGACGCCCTTCCATCTCCGTGGAACGTTCGAAGATTCCCCCCAAGGAGGTCGTCGCCGGGATCTGCTTGCCCTGAGCGGTGTAGCCCTTCACCACACCGTAGGAAAGCCGCAGGGTGAAGGTGGCATCGGGATAACGTCCCTTGCCTTCCAACGCAAAGCGGGCCGCCGCAATGGCCGCATGCGCCTGCTTCTTGATCTCGGCCTGAGCCTCCATGAGTTGGCGCACTTCACGCCCCTCGGCATCCACCGCCTTGGCCACCAAGATGAGCGGATCATCGGAAGCGGCCAACGCCAACGTCCCGCCCTTGTACAACCGACGACGCTCATCCACCGACCGCAGGCGACTGCCATTGATGAGTTCCACAGCCCGGGCCCGAGGCGACTTTCCGGCCATCACCTTCTTGACGGTAGGGTCCTCGGCACCGAGTTGCTCGCTCAAGTAGGTGAGTGAGTCGGCCAGACTGAGGATTTCCAGGTCGTTGTGGATGGGCTTGTCGGAAAAGAGGCCCATTTCGAGCGATGCCCGACCGGCCTCGGCAAACTCCCGCAAGCGTTCGCCATCGGCCTTCGGGTATTCCTCGGACGCCCGAACCAGGATGTGGGCGATGTCGAACAATTCGGACTGAAAGGCCTGTCCCGCTTCCAGGAGCCGGTAGCGCTGCTCATTTCGGGCGATCAGCCCCTGAGCTTCCTGGATCCGATCGAAGGCCGATGCGGCCGAAGCATAGGTGGGATTGGCGGCCAACTTCGTCCGCAACGCCTTCTCCTGCTGACGTTTGGACTCCATGAGGGCCGGATCATAAAGGCCAGCGTGTCCACCATCCCGGGCCTTGCGGCTGTTCTGGATTCCGAAGAGTTCGTCCTTCGCTCGCCGCGCGTTCTCTCCACTGCGCTCGCTCCACGACCGCATGAGCACCTCGCGCCGCTTCAGGTAGGCCAGTGATATGGGATACTGCCGGTCGCGCAGGTATTCCAATTCGGCGACGGTGAGCAACCGCTCGGTCCGGCCGGGATGCCCGGAAACAAAGGTCAACTCCCCCTCGGCAGCCCCTTGTTTCGACCACTTCAAATAATGCGGTGCCTTCACGGCTTTGCCATTTTCGTAGGCTCGGAACAGGCAGATATCGAGGTCGAAGCGCGGGTACTCGAAGTTGTCAGGATCGCCGCCGAAAAAGGCCACCTGCTGCTCGGGCGCAAAGACCAACCGCACGTCGGTGTACTTCTTGAAACGGTACAGATGATACGCACCGCCCTGATACAAGGTCACCACATCGGAACGAAATCCTGTGGCGTCGAGGGATTCCTTTTCGATGGCCGCCATGACGCGACGGCGCGCCTTCATCGCCTCGTCCGGCGCCAGGCCGGCGGTCACCGCGGCATTCACCCTCTCGGTCACATCCACGATGGATTGCAGCACGTTCAACTCGAGGTCAACGCAAGGAATCTCCTCCGCCTGGGATCGAGCATAGAATCCGTCGCGGAGGTAGTTCTTCTGGGCGCTGGACACCTTCTGAAGGGCGTCGGCCCCGACGTGGTGGTTCGACAAAACCAACCCGTCCTCGCTGACAAAGGAGCCCGAGCCCCCGGAATTGAATCGAACCGACGACTTCTGCAGGTGTTCCAACCAGGCATCGGTGAGATCAAAGCCGTACTTGGCTCGTACTTGCTCACGAGGAGCGTCGTTGTAGAGCCACATTCCTTCGTCGGAACGAAGGGCTCCGGCTCCGCAGAACACCGCCAGCGAGGCGGCGAGAAACGTCTTGCGCGACATGGGCTCAAAAGCCCCCGACAACCACCGTCCGTCAAGGCATGATTTTCAACGCTTCCCGAATGCTGGGCCGCGGTTCCTTCTCCCAGCGATTCCGAGGGACGGATAAATCGGAGGGCATCGCCCCGAAGTCATCGTCCCAATTGACAAAACTCCCGGAATTGCCGTAGTACGCCCCTCGCAGCCGAAGCCTGATCGGTGTCCAATCGAACAGGCGCGGGGGACCCAAAGCCGGAACGTTTCCATCGAATCCGGCACGGGGCGCAGGGTTGAGCATTCAACCCGGGGCACTTCCAGGCCCTAGTCCGACAGCTAACCTCGCAGGCATTTGGAAGGGTATCCGGTGGTACGCAGTTCGGCGGAGTCGATCTTGCGACAACGGTGACCCTCGGTCGCTGGTCTGTTGCAAACATCATGAAATCATCCTTCCCGCCGAAATGGGAGCGGTCTCAACCCAGGGTTTGTTCGATGGACGCTCATCGTCCTGAAAGGCCCAAGACCTCCCAAACGCTCACCCACCGGAATCCCTTGATATGAACCATAAAGCACCTGCCACCGGCAAACGCCTTGCCGGTCTTTCGTTGGCCGCCTTGGGCATCGTCTACGGAGACATCGGCACCAGTCCGATCTACGCCTTCAAGGAATGCTTCGCGCCCGGTCATGGAGCGCCCGTCAGCACCGCCAATGTGCTCGGGGTTCTCTCTCTCATCATCTGGGCACTAATACTGATCGTCACCATCAAGTATCTGGTCTACGTCCTCCGAGCAGACAACAAGGGCGAAGGTGGCATTCTGGCTTTGTTGGCCTTGGCCTTTCCTGAAGCGAGATCCGGGCACCGCAGCCGCTTGGCCAAGACCTTTGCAACCATTGGCATTGCCGGAGCCTGCCTGTTGTTTGGAGACGGGATGATCACGCCCGCCATTTCGGTGCTGGGCGCTGTTGAGGGACTCAAGGTGGCCGCATCCGGCATGGAACGCTACATTCTGCCCGCATCGGTCGGAATCATTATCGCCCTGTTTGCCGCTCAACGGGCGGGAACCGCCAAAGTGGGGAGAATTTTTGGTCCGATCACCCTCATTTGGTTCATCGCCATCAGTCTCCTTGGCATCCGCGGCATCTTGATGAATCCAGCCGTCTTGAGCGCCTTCAACCCGCTTCATGGATTCAGCTTTCTGGCTCATCACCAATGGGCCGGAGTCCTGGTGCTCGGCTCAGTCGCTTTGGCCGTGACCGGCGGTGAAGCCCTCTATGCAGACATGGGGCATTTCGGACCTCGCCCGATCCGCTTTGCCTGGTTTCTGGTGGTCCTACCGGCCCTTCTTCTCAATTACCTCGGACAAGGGGCCCTTCTGATTCAGAACCCGGAAATAGCCTCTAGCAGTTCCTTCAACCCATTCTATCAACTCTGCCCGAACTGGTCGCTGTATCCTATGGTCGGCTTGGCCACGGCTGCGGCCATCATCGCCTCTCAAGCCCTGATTTCTGGGACGTATTCGCTCACGATGCATGCCATCCAACTGGGTTACATGCCTCGCCTCATCATTGAGCACACTTCCGAACACGAGCGCGGCCAGATTTACATGCCTCAGGTCAACTTCACCCTGATGATCGCGTGCATCGGACTCATTCTCGGATTCAAATCCTCTGAAAACTTGGCCAGCGCCTATGGAGTGGCGGTGACGCTCACCATGGTCACCACCACCCTGCTCTTCTTCTTCGCCTCGCAGAGGGTCTTCGGTTGGTCCCGCTGGCATGCCTCGCTGGTTTCCGGCGGCATGCTCCTCGTCGAAGTCCCATTGGCAGGGGCCAATTTGCTGAAAATCCCCCAAGGCGGTTGGTTCGCCCTGATGATCGCCGGAACCATGTTCTTCATCATGTCGACCTGGAAGACCGGCCGACGCCTGGTTTGGGAACGCCTCCGGGTCAGCGCCATGCCGGCGGTCAAATTCATCGCGGACATCGCCAAGAAGGATCCCCTGCGGGTCGCCGGCACTGCGGTCTACATGGCCAGCAATCCGAACACGACCCCCATGGCCTTGCTACACAACCTCAAGCACAACAAGGTCCTCCACAAGCGGATCATCTTCTTCACCATTTGCGTCGAGGAAAGCCCCGTGGTGGATGCATCAGAACGTCTGGAAGTGGAGCGGATGGATGCGGGTTTCTGGCGCGTCCAGGCCCATTACGGTTTCATGGAATCCCCCAACATCCAGGGCATTCTCAAGCTCTGTTCAGAACACGATCTGGAGTTCCGGGAGATGGAAACCACCTTCTTCCTCAGTCGCGAAACAGTGATCCCGAAGGCGGACAATGGCGGCATGAACATCTGGCAGGAGCGGGTATTCGCCATCATGGTGCGCAACGCCTTGAGCGCCACCGCCTACTTCCGCTTGCCTGCCAATCGGGTGGTGGAACTGGGAATGCAGGTCGAGATCTGACCCTTCCCGAAGAAATCCCTTCCCAAAGAAACAGCCGCCCCGTGCGAGTCTCCATGCCCCTTCGCCGGGGCATAGGCTCGCACGAGGATTGATCAGAACTGGCTCAACTTCTCCAATTCCTTCACCCGCGCGAGGATCTGGGCCTTGGTCGTCCGGGTGGTGACATTCAACCCGAATCCCTCGCAGCAGAACGAGGCCACCACACTGCCGTGCAAGATGGCGCGTCGGAGATTCGTCTCGATGGATCCCGATTTCTGGGCCGCCAGATAACCAATCAACCCACCCACGAAGGAATCACCCGCACCCGTGGGATCCACCACCTTGCGCAGCGGGTAAGCCGGCGCGATGAAGAGACCTTTGGGTCCTGAAAGAATGGAACCGTGCTCCCCCTTCTTGATGATGACGTACTCTGGCCCCATCCGATGGATCTTGGTGAGGGCGCTGACGACATTGTCATCGGAGACCAACTGACGGGCCTCGCTGTCGTTGAGCACCAAGCAGTCGACGCGCTTGAGCAACTTCAGCACATCCGGCAAGGCGATGTTCAGCCACAGGTCCATCGTGTCGGCGATGATGAACTTGGCCTTGGACACCTGATCGAGCACCCGGTGCTGCACGGAGGGGGAAATATTGGCCAGAAGGACGTACGGAGTGGATTCGTAGGCCGCCGGAAGCGCCGGTTGCCAATGTTCGATGACACCGAGAACGGTCTCCACCGTCCGCCGGTTGTTCATGTTCACTTCGTATTCGCCCGACCAGTGGAAGGTGCGACCGTCTTTCACGCGATCGAGACCCTTGAGGCAAACACCGTGCTTCTCGAAGAGGCGGACGTACTTGGTGGGAAAATCGCCACCGACGACACCCATCAACTGGGTCTTGGCGAAGAAACTGGCCGCAACGGCCGCATGACTGGCAGAACCGCCCAACAAGAGGGGGTTTTCAGACTTGGGAGTCTTGATGGAGTCCAACGCGGTGGTACCGACAACGAGAACGCTCATGAGTGTGGTGTCACCTTATCGCCAGCCCATGGATTCGATCAAGGGCATGGAGCAACGAAGATGTCACTGCGCACTGCATCCGACCACCCTTGAAGCCTGAACCCCCATCGGCAGGCACACCGGGTCGGCGGCCTAGAAGATCGGATATGATCTACCGGATATAATCCATCAGCGACATGTTGAGGATCTTGCCGCCGGTCTGAAGTGCTGCTTGGTAGGACATCTGGGTCTCGTTCAAGCGAACCAGAGCCTTGGCCAAGTCGACATCCGTCTCGCCGGCGATTTGACCCTCGAGCGACTGCAATCGGTCGGTCACGGTCGCACCCGCCGCTTCGAGACGCCCTTGGGAAACCCCGTTGGCGGCAATGTGGCGCAGGAGATTGTCGGCATCGGCTTGCAAGCCCACCGCCGTGGTGGAAGTCACTTCGGCGCCCTTGCCGGCCAGCAACTGGTTCTGGAAGGCGATCAGATGCCCAAAGAGATCGGCACCCGAACGCGGATCTTCAATCAACCCGGCCGGACCCGAACCGGTCGGATTCGAACCCACCACGCTCGCGGTGAATTCCTGGCCCTCGGCGATGTCGAGGGACGGGACGTCTTGGTTACCATTGTAGGTCACCGATTCCACACGCCCATCGGTGCCGAGGGTCATGGTGTAGGCGGGTTGGCCATTGCGGGTACCCGCCATCACGGCATCCCCGCGGAGGGTGCTGTTGGAGGACGAGACTGCCTGCTGGATCAACTGAGTCACTTCAGCAGCGTAGGCCTTGAGGTCATCGGCCGACCGGATGCTGTTGGACTTCACGGCCAATTCACTGGCGCGTGTGGCGATCTTGGAAAGCGACCGCATCACCGTGTGGGTGGTGGTGGCGGTTTCCTTGAGGCGGGCGATGTTGCGACCGAACTGACCCACCCGACCGCGTTCACCATCCAGGTCGAGGGCACGCCGCACGGCGGACGGATCGTCTTCCGGGAGCGCCACGCGCTGGCCGGTGGCAATTTGCGCCTGATACTTGGCTTGACGCGCGGTGATGTTGCCCAAATTGGACACCAACCGATCGGCATACGTTCCTGAAGTCACTCGCATCATGTCATTTGCCTTTCACTCAAGGTTCTCAGCGTTTGAGGCTGAGGGTCGTATCCATCAATTCATCGATGGTATTGATGAGCTTGGCGCTGGCCTGATAACCGCGCTGAAAGCGGGTCAGGTCCGCCATTTCCTCATCGACGGAAACACCACTCACCGAATCCCGTTGGCCCTTCAGCAAGTCGGCAATGACCTTCTGGTCTGCCAGTTGTTGGTTCACCGAAGAGAGGCTTTCTCCCAAACGCCCAACGATGCTGTTGTATCCATTGCCCAAAGTCTGGCCTCCGAGCGCGTCGATGGGTTTGTTGCCCAACTGCGAAAGCGTCTGAGCCACACGATTGTCGCCCCGGGCAAAAGCGCTGCCTGAAGCCTGGAGCAAGGAGGGATCTTGCAAGAGCGCCTGATTGACGCGGATGTCGGCCGCCGAGGAACCCAGGAAAAAATCCGCGCCGGTCGTGCCGTTGAGACCAAAACCGTCCTTGTGGGCCGCATTGACCTCGTTGATCAAGTTTTTGGCGAGGTCGTTGATTCCGCTTCGCAAGTCCTTCAAGGCGCCGTCCCGCGCATCGATGGTTCCGTGGACACGGCCCGAGGTGATAACCAGGGCGTCGGTGGTGCCCGAGGCTCGGATCATCCGCTGGCCGTCGACTTGGGTGAAGGTCTCGAGGGTTTTATCCCGCACGTCACCGCTCACCAGAGAAACCCCACCGACGACGATCCCAAGCGATCCATCGGCGGCTTCGACGGCGTCAAATCCGACGACTTCCGAAAGCGATTCGAGTTTGGCCTGCCGCTGGTCTCGCAGGTCGTTGGCGGCACCTCCGGTGGAAGATTCAGTCCGCGAAATTTGTCCGTTCAGGCGGGCGATATCACTCAGGAGCGCATTGGCCGACTTGAGGTCGGTGTCGAGGGACTCATCCAACTGACCACTCAGTTTGGTCAATCGGCTGTCGAGCGCCGGGAACTGCGCCGCCAGGGCGGAAGCCCGTCGGAGGGTGATTTCCCGCTCCGGCATGGAAGCCGGTTGGGCCGCCAAGGAGGAGAACGCATTGAAGAAGTCGGTCAGGCCGGCCGCCAATTGTTGACCGCCGCCGACCCCGTCGGCAGCCGAGGTGCCACCGGCGCCGGTGTTGCCACGATCAATGCTCTGACCCAGAAGCGATTGTGCCAACTTCAGAGCACGTTGCTGGGCATCCAAAGACCCGCTCACACCGCCCTCGGAGACCACTTGTCCGTCGAGGATTTTGTCGCGGATTTGGCGAATGGCCACCGCCTCGGCTCCAGAACCCACCGGATTGGAGAGCCCGTCGTTGGAGGCGGTCGACTGGATGGAAACCCGTTGCCGGGCGTAGGCCGAGTTGTTGACGTTGGCCAAATTGTGCCCGGCCACCTCGACGCCCTGCCGCTGGGCGGCCAGAGAGCGGGTTCCCATTCGCAATGTTCCAATCAGGCCAAGCATACAATTCGATCGGGTTGGATTCAGCCCACTGCTTCGTACATGCGGCGCGCATTGGAGCGACCGCCTAGCAGGGACCCTTCACCGGAGTAGGTGCTGCCTCCCTTGGCAGCAAACAAGCCGCCCATGAGCCGTTGCATGAGGTCCACGGTCCGCGAGAGCAGCAGGTGATTCTGTCGCGAGCGGGCCCGAACACGGGTCAGCAACTCGTTGTTTTCTTCGACCAGCGCCTGAATCAACGGGCGGTAATCTTCAGGCATCAACGGGATCAGATATTCGAACGACGAATCAGCCGGGGCTCCGAAAGCGCGCGCCACAGCGGCCCGGCACAATTCGCGTTCACGACGGGCCTCCTCGATGAGGGCGGCCTGACTTTCAATGGCAGTTGAGCCATCGAGCACGCCTTCGGCATCCCGCCGAAAGACGGTTTCCTGCTGCTGGTCCAAACGGGCCAACAGTTCACCATATTGCTGCAGCTCCATCCGCAGCGATTCGATGAGATCATGGATGGATGGATTCACGGGAGATAATGGGCGCCTGAAGAGGCGACTTCTGGGGTTGAAGCGGTCACTGGGGAAGATTGACGGATTTGAAGTTCAAGACTGCGGGCTACACCGAAAGTTCCGGACTTGCTGATCTGGTCGGCCCATCGCTCGACCATCATGTCCTGATAAACACCGCGGGAAGACGAGGCCTTGATGGATCCGCCACCAATGACGGGTTTCTGGGCCTCATTGAGCAGGTGCCGAACAAAGACGGCTTCGAACTGCTGGGTCATGTCGCGGGTTTTGTCGGCTGACGATGAGGCTGGAGATCCGGCTGGGGATCCGAATCCCGTCAGGCTGGTCGCCGCTGACAAAGAAGAGTTGATTCCAATGGGATTCATGGTTCAGCGAAGGATCAATTCGGCCTGGAGTGCTCCGGCCTGCTTCATGGATCCGAAGATGGCCATCATGTCGCGCGGCGTGACCCCGATGGCATTGAGGCCTGCGGCCACCTTTTCCACAGTGGGCATGTCCTGCAGGGTCATCAGTGTTCCCTTGCGTTCATTGACGTTGGCATCAGCCCGCTGGGTGACGGCCGTATCACCGGTCTGACTCATCGCATTCGGCTGTGAAACATCGAAGCTGTTGGCGATGGTGATGGTCAGGTCACCGTGGGAGACCGCGCAGCCGGAGATCTTCACCTTCGAAGTCGCCACGATGGTTCCGGTACGCTCATTGATGACAATCCGGGCGATGGTGTCGGGTGAGACCTCGATGTCTTCCAGTCGAGCCACGAAATCCACGGAAGCCTGTTCCACTCCCTCGGGCATGCGGACCTTCACGGAGGTCGGATCGATAGCACGGGCCGAATTTGTGAAGCGCTCATTGATCGCCATGGCCAATCGGGCTGCAGAGGTGAAGTCGGGTTCGCGCAGCAGCAGTTCGATTTCCTGATTTTCAACGATGCGGGTCGGAATCTCCCGTTCCACCAGGCCGCCACCCGTGATGGTCGCTACGGTGGGGTGATTCTTTTGGACACTGGAGGAAGCGTTGCCGCCGACGAATCCGCCGACAGCCAAAGCGCCTTGGGCCACGGCATAAATCTGACCGTCTGCCGCATAAAGCGGGGTTTGCACCAGAACGCCGCCTTGCAAGCTCCGGGCATCACCCATGGCCGAGACCGTGACATCCAGCCGCTGTCCGTTCTTGGAGAAGGCCTTGATATCGGCCGTCACCATCACCACGGCCACATTCTTGGCAATGAGGGTCTGGGCGGGGACTTGCACACCGAACCGTTGAAGCAAGTTGGCGAAGCTCCGGAGGGTGTAGATTGGGTTCTTGTCGCCGTCGCCATTCAAACCCACGACGATTCCATAACCCACCAACTGGTTGTCGCGGGCTCCAGCCAACATGACCAGATCCTTGACCCGGGTTCCCAGAGCCAGCGCCTGCGATCCGCAGAGAATCCCGAGGAGCAGGCATACTCCGGAAAATCGGCGCAACACAATCATGCAGGATGAAGTGAGTGATGTGACCATGTTCAGAAGGGAGTGACCTTGTCGAAGGCGCGGGTGAACCAACCACGACGTTGGCTGTCGGTGACGGAGCCCTTGGTGACAAACTTGATGCTGGCGTCGGCGACGTTGTAGCTGAGGACGGAATTGTCGGGTTGGATGTCTTCCTGCCGGACCACTCCGCGGAGCACCGCTTCCTGTTCCTCACCGCCGACCAGTGTCATGCGGCGTCCCTCGAGAATCATGTGACCATTGGGGAGAACCTCGGTCACGCGGACGGCGATGCGGGCGGTGATACGCTCGGAATTGTTGATGGTGCCGCCCCCTTCGAAGCTCTTGTCCGACTTCATGTCCATGGACGGATACTTGCCACCACGGGTCAGGAAACCGCCTTGGGTCGGCCCGAATAGGAAACTCGAGATGCTGGCGCTGATGCTCGTCTTCTTGGCGGTCTTGGTGTTGTTCTGCTTGGCCGACTCGTTGTTCTCATCCACCACGATGGTGAGGATGTCACCCACGTGCCGGGCACGGTTGTCGGCCAGCAGCAATCGGGCTGAGGATTCGCTCCAAAGGGAACCGTTGGCCGCAAGCCCCTGAATGGAAAACAGCGAAGACAACACGACCGGCATCCACGCAGCCTGAGCCCAGGTCTTGAGGATTCGATATTGGGGAAACTCTTTCATGGGGGTCAGGTCTTTCTGGAATGGGTTCATAGGGGGATCAGTACGGTATCCTCACCTTGCACCACACCGCGAAACTCCCGCTTCGACTGAGGATTGCGGACTCGGATGCTTTGTCCGGGGTAGCCGTCTTCCATCGCTTCCACCTTGGTGGTGATCTCCAGTGATCCCGTCTGGACGCGGGCATCGACACGATGCCCCCGAAAAACAACGGTCTTGAGGCGAAGACTCCGATCGGAGAGGGCTTGGCCCGGAGCCAGGCTTTCGGCCAACTCATAATCTTGGATCGCGGCGGGCAACGCCTTGAGAGTGCCCCTCGAGGCGAGGACGTCCCTGCGTTCGAGCATGGTCTCCGCTTCAGCCAGAGGCATACCGCGGCGGAGGGCCGAGGCGGCCACCGGCACCTCGCACCAGTGACGCACCTGAATGGGCTGGAACCAAGAACCCACAGGCTCACGGGCCACCAAAACCTCAACCTTCAGAGAAACCAGCGTTTGCAGTCCGGCGGAGGGTAGATCCAGAAGGCGAATCTCCAATGCTTCATCAGGAATCGAAACGCTGCGCCAGGGCCGAGAAAAACGAACCTCGATCTCGCCGCCGTTGCGGGCATACCGGCGCTGCAACTCTTGGGTGATCCGGTCGTGCACTTCCGTTTCAGCCAGTTCCCGCATCGCCCGGGAAACCCGAGCCGATTCAGGACCCGTCCAGCGGAAGGTCGACAAATCCACACCGGCCAATCGGAGCGTCTCGACCACCGAGGTCCGGGAAAGTTGAGACCAAGCACCGACCGCCGGAGCCGAAGCCACGCGGATGCGGGGCAGCGCCGGGACACCTTGGATGAGGTCGGTGGAGAACACCCCTTCGGACCGCACCAACACGCCGCTGGCGAAGGTGGCCGCCGCCGGTTCCGCAACCAGCGGAGCGGAAGTGGCTGGAGATTGAGCAGCCAAGCTCATCACTCCGAGACTCATCACCGACAATTGGATTCCGAACAGGATGGAGAAGAAGGACTTCATCAGCGCTTGAGGTTGTTGGCTTGACCCATCATTTCGTCAGCTGCTTGAACGGCCTTCGAGTTCACCTCATAGGCGCGCTGGGCCACGATCATTCCGACCATTTCCTCGACGACCTTGACGTTGGACATTTCGAGATAGCTCTGGGCGATGCTGCCGAACCCGTTCTGCGCGGGATTGCCCTGCTCAGCCTGACCGGAGGCGGTGGTTTCACGGTACAAATTGCGCCCCAGGCTCTGAAGGCCCGCCGGGTTGATGAAACGCACCAAATTGATCTGGAAGGACTGGTCTCCCTGGGCACCGCGTGTGGTAACAGTGCCGCCAGGCGAAATTGAAATGTCGGTCGTGCCCGGCGGAACCGCCTGAAAGCCACCCACCAGCGGCAAACCATCGCTGGTCACCCAGTTGCCGGTGTTGCTTTGCTTGAGAGCGCCATCCCGTGTGAAGGCTCGGCTGCCATCGGGCATCTGGACTTCGAGAAAACCGTCACCTTGGATGGCCAGGTCGAACTTGTTGCCGGTATTGGTCAATTCACCCGTGGTGAACACCTTGGCCGTGGCGACCAACTGGGAACCATGACCGATTTGAACGCCAGTGGGCGCCAAATTGCCGGCACCTTGATCCGCGCCTGAGGGACGCTGATTTTGGTACAGCAAGTCCTGAAACTCTGGCCGAGACTTCTTGAAACCCGTCGTATTGACGTTGGCCAAGTTGTTGGAAATGACGTCCAACTGGGTCTGCTGCGACTGCATTCCGGCAGCGGATGAATAAAGGGCTCGAATCATGTTGGTGTTCTTTCAGGCTTAGCTGCCGGTTCCTCCAAGGTCCGTGATGGCTCGGCCCATGCGGTCGTCCTGCATCTGGATGACCTTCTGATTGGCTTCAAACATGCGCATGGCGTGAATCATGCCCACCATCTCAGCCACCGCAGAGGTGTTGGATCCTTCCACCCCGCCGCTGCGCAACGAGGCATCCGTGACATCCGTCTTTTGAAGCGCGGGATTGGTGGCCTTCCAAATACCGCCGCCCGATGCAGTGAGCTGCTCGGGAGCATTGAAGGAGACCACCCGAAGCTTTCCACGGGCGGTACCGCCTTTTGAAACAGTGCCATCGGCCGCGATGGCAACCGGTCCAGGAACGGTGTTGTCCAATTGAAGGGCGCCGCCGTCCGAGAGCACCGGGAACCCCTGCGAGGTGACCAACTGGCCACCATTGCCGATGGAAAACTCACCGTTGCGGGTATAGCCCAATTCACCGTTGGGCAGCTGGACTTCAAAGAAACCATCTCCCTCGACCGCCACGTGAGTTGGAACCCCGGTGGCATGAAACTCGCCCTGCGAGAAAGCCGTCGAGGTCCGGACACTGGGCAACTGGTAGCGCATTCCCTGCTCAATTTGACTACCGGTCTCCCCAGGGGCGACGAATCCGGAAGCGAGACTGGAAAAGGAGATTTCAGTGCGCTTGAACCCGGGCACCGTCGTGGCGGCCAGGTTCTCGGAAATAGCCTCCTGCCATCGGGCATTGCCCGTCATGGCTGCAGCGGCTTGATACATTCCGACATTCACGCCATCCAGACAGCATCCGTAGTGCCATGAGTGTTTTAACCCCTATTTACGAGGTTTTCATCACCAGCCACTGCCGGAACCGGATCTTTCATCCCGAGCACTCCCGGCAACCGAGACCCCCATCCGGACAACTTTGCCGCCTATCCCGAGAATCCACCCCAAAGAGCCAAAGACCCCGCATTCAAACCGGCCCCAACTCCATCCGGTCGTCCAAGGGCGTCTCAACGGAGACCAAACTCCGTGGCCACCTGCAGGAAGGCCTTGAGTAAGTCATCCCACGCTTCGGGAGTGGTCTCCCAACCGGCACTGACTCGAACCATCCGATCACTGGCTTGAGCTGGATACCCCATGCTTGCCAAAACCGGCGACGGCACCTCCTTGCCAGACGAACAGGCACTGCCCGTTGAGACAGCGAACCCCAGCCGATCCAAACGAACCACCCACCGGCGACGGCAGTCGGCGGCGGGGGGCATGAGCACCGATACGGTATTCCAGAGGCGCGGCACACCGCGGCCCAGAACCTCAGCCCCTGGGATGGCTGCCTCCAATTGTTCCATCCACTGGTCTCGAATGCTTTGACGCGAAGTCAGGGCGTCCGAATCGGCCTGAAACAGGCGCTGGCGCTCTTCCAAAGCGGCCACCATGGCCAGGATACCGGCGACATTCTCGGTCCCGGCGCGTCGACCTTCCTCTTGCGGTCCTCCCCACAGCAAGGGTTGGAAGGATTCCGGGACTTTCAGGAACCCCACCCCCACCGGTCCGCCGAACTTGTGGGCACAGGCGGACACAAAATCGCAAGATCCCAAGCCCGACGCTGGCAACTTCCCGACCCATTGCGAGGCATCACAGGCGAAGGGAACCCCCGCCTCGCGGCACAAACCCTGCACCTGCTGCCAGGGCTGGATCACTCCCGTTTCGTTGTTGGCAGCCATGAGCACGACCGCGCCGACATCCCCGCGCCGCAAACGTTCGCCCACCTGATCGGGTGAAACGACACCTTCGCGGGAAACGGGCAAAATCTCGCCCCGATCGGCCAACCATTGAGCCGCCGGACTCCGGACCGACGGATGCTCCAACCCGGAAATGAGCACCGGACCCCGAGTTTTTCGGGCCAAATGCGCCACCCAAGCATTGTTGGCCTCGGTCGCGCCGGAGGTCCAAACCACGGAATGCGCCGGACATCCCAGCCACGTTGCTACCCGCTCCCGAGCCTCGGTGAGCGCTTGGTCCGAGCGGGCTCCCCAACGGTGAGGGCTGGAAGGATTGGCCGGGAAGCGCTCTGCGGCATCCAACCAAGCCTCCCGTGCGGCCGCCGAAAGGGGATAGGTCGCATTGTGGTCGAAGTACTGCACGGGCGGAGTGTGAAGGCATGGCGATTCAGGGCGAGGGCCGATTTTTACCCTACCCCTCGTCTCCGGTTCCCCTAGCCTACCGCCACGACCGTCCATGTCCGCGCCCACCACCATTCTCTACAAGCGAGCCACCTTCGTGACCCAGTTGCCGGTCGCTTACCGGTACGCTCCTTCGCACTGCTGGTTGGCTCAGACCTCGGAAGGCCTCTGGCGTGTGGGGTTCACCAAGTTTGCCCTCCGCATGCTTGGGGAATTGGTGGATGTGCAGTTCGACCGAGCTGACGGCGCCGCCATCCAACCGGGTGACGTGCTCGGAACCATCGAGGGGTTCAAGGCCGTGAGCGACTTGTTCTGCGTCGGTACGGGAACCTTCCGCGGCGGCAACCCCGCCCTCCGGGCCGATCTCGAAATCCTCGCCCGCGAGCACAACAACGCCGGTTGGCTCTACCAGTTCGAAGGCCAACCCGATGCCCGCTGTTTGGATGTCCAAGGGTACCAAGGGTTGCTGGATGCCACGATCGACCGCATCTTGGCCAAGCAACAGGCTGAAGAAAACCCATGACCCCCGTGACTCAGAGCGCCCCCCAGCAGCCCTCCCCTCCGGCCACCGCCCGTTACTTCATGATCGGTGGCTTTCTCGGGGCCGGAAAGACCACGGCCGTGGCCGCACTGGCCCAGCGACTGGTCCAGCAAGGCTTGCGAATCGGCCTGATCACCAATGATCAAGGCAGCGAACTGGTGGACACCGCCATGTTGAGGGCCCGCGGATTCGCCACCGAGGAGATCTCGGGTGGCTGTTTCTGCTGCCGATTCAATTCATTGGTCGATGCCGCCCAGAAACTCGATGACGCCACACGCCCCGACGCCTTTGTCGCCGAGCCAGTGGGCAGCTGCACCGATCTAGTGGCCACGGTCACCTATCCGCTGCGCCGCATGTATGGCGATCGCTTCCAGATTGCCCCTCTGAGCGTTCTGGTGGATCCCGTCCGGGCTGAGCAAGTGCTGGGAATCGCGCCAGCCCGCAAGTTCTCAGACAAGGTGCTCTACATCTGGAAGAAGCAGGCAGAAGAAGCCGATTTGCTGGTCATCACCAAGAGCGATCTCCTCGACGAAGCGCGGCTGGACCGACTGAAATCCGTTCTGGCCGAAGCCTTCCCCGGCAAGGACATCCTGCCGGTTTCGGTACGAACGGGGGCCGGAGTGGATGCCTGGTTCGATCGACTGCAAACCACGGCACCCCAGCTTAGCCCCGCCATGGCCGTGGACTACGACCTGTACGCTGAGGGAGAGGCTCTCCTGGGCTGGCTCAATGCCACCGTGGCCATTCAAGGACCTTCCTTCGATGCCAACGCACTGCTCAAGGCCTTGGCCGAAGACTTGCGAAGCCGACTGGGTGAAGCCGAGATCGCGCACCTGAAGATGACCTTCAATCCGGATGCCGGACTCGGAGACATCGCCGCCGTGAGCTTGGTCCGCAGCGATTTTGTCCCCGAGCTCAGCTTGACCCTCGACGGACCGGCCGAGTCCGGGCAACTCATCCTCAACCTGCGGGTCGAAGCCGATCCATCCACGTTGCGGACCGCAGTTGAAGCCGCCATCGCGGCCTTGCCGCAGCGGATTCCCGGACTTTCGGCGCGACTCGACCATGCCGAACAATTTCGCCCGGGTCGCCCCACGCCCACTCACCGCGACACCCACGCCGATCCCGTAGCCGCATGAGCCCGTCTCCCTCTGCTCCCCCGCCCGCCCTGCTTTACTGCCATTGCCAGTACGCTCAGGTCGTCTCGCCCGAGGTGAAGGCGGCGGTGCTGAAAAAACTCTGCGAAAGCAACCTACCGTTCGAGGCCGTACCCGACCTCTGCGAATGGTCCGCCCGCCGGGATCCGTCCCTCAAGCGGCTGGCGGCCGCCGGGCCGGTGAAGATCGCCGCGTGTTTTCCGCGCGCCGTGAAGTGGCTGTTTGCCGCAGCCAACGCGCCGCTTCCGTTGGGAGCCACCGAGGTGCTCAACATGCGCAATCAATCCGCCGACGAGGTGCTTAGCTCCCTGTTTTCGGCCGAATTGCGCCCAAACCTGCCCGAAGGCAAGGTCACCGCCTCTGACGCCCCTTCGCCGGCCAATCCAACGCCGGCGGATTCCACGCCTTCTGTTTCCACGGCCTCCGCTCCCACTCCCAACCAACCCTGATATGGCCCTCTCCGATCGCCCCCTCCGCGTCGTCTTGTACGAAGGCTCCGGCGCCGAGTCCGTTGATGCCGATTCCCGCTGGGCCGCCGTGAATGCGCTGCTGGAAAAGGGCTTCGCCGTCACGCGTGCCGGCGCCGACCGGCCGCTCGCGCCCGCCGACACCACGCCGCTCCTGGTGGTGGGCCGCTGGCAAAACGATGTCCCACCGGCCGGTGAGGCGACCGCGAAGGTCCGTTGGGGATCGCTCGACCCGGCCACCGTCGCCGATCAGGCCGAAGCCGCCCGTGCCGAATTCTCCGCACCGACTCCGGGTGCCTGGCGGCCGTGGTTTCCCGTCATCGACTACGACCGTTGCACCAACTGCATGCAGTGCCTGAGCTTCTGCCTCTTCGGTGTCTATGGCGTCGATGAGGGCAAGCGCATCCAGGTCCAGAACAACGACAACTGCAAAACCAACTGCCCGGCCTGTTCCCGGGTCTGCCCGGAGGCGGCGATCATGTTCCCCAAGTACAAGGCGGGACCGATCAATGGCGACGTGGTCAGCGATTCGGACCTCAACCGAGAGAAGATGAAAATCGATATCTCGGCCCTCCTGGGCGGCGATGTCTATTCTCTCCTGCGCGACCGCAGCGAGCGGGCCCGCAGCCGGTTCAGCAAGGAACGCGATTCCGACAAGGCCTTGGCCGAACGCCAGAAGTGCCTCACCAAGCTGGCCGCTCTGGCCGGAGACATCCCGCCCGAGGTGCTCATGAGTCTGCCGTCGCCCGACGAAATCGCCCGCAAGGCCGCCGAAGCCGCCGCCAAGGCCCAAGCCGCCCTGGCCTCCCAGAGTTCTCAGACCGCCCCCACCGCCTGATCCCATGCTGCCCTCCCTCGTTTACCGAACCCTCCGCAGCGCCGATTTCCGCTGCATCACCAAGTTCGCCTGGAATTTCGGCGTGAAGGGCCTGGTGTCGGTCGAGAAGTTCAAGAGCCGGATCAAACGGGGCGAGTATTTCCCACCGTTCCTCTACCTCTCCATCCTCAACACCTGCAACCTCCGCTGCCAGGGATGCTGGGTCGACGTGGCCGCCGAACGGACCGAAATCGACCTCGAGACCCTCAACCGCACCATCCGGGAGGCCAAGGCGCATGGAAATGCCTTCTTCGGCATCTTGGGCGGCGAACCCTTCATGCACCCGCAGTTGCTCGACCTCCTGGCCGAGCATCCCGACTGCTACTTTCAGGTTTTCACCAACGGACAATTCATCACCGAGAAAGTCGCCCAACGACTCAAAGAATTGGGCAACGCCACCCCGCTGATTTCCATCGAGGGCCGCGAGATCACCAGTGACGAACGCCGGGGCAACAAGGAGGTCCTCAACCGGACACTGCGCGGCCTCGACCACTGCCTGAAGGCCGGCTTGCTCACGGGCGTGGCCACCAGCGTCTGCCAGACCAATATCGGCGAACTGCTCACCGAGTCCTGGCTCCGGGAGTTGATCCAACGCGGGGTTCACTATGTCTGGTACCACACCTACCGCCCGGTGGGACCCAAGATGAACCCGGCGCTGGCACTGCGACCCGAGCAATTGGTGGAAGTCCGCAAATTCGTGGTGGAAATGCGCGCCAAGGTGCCCATCGCCATCATCGACGCCTACTACGACCACCGCGGTCAGGCCCTCTGCCCCATGAGCACGGGCATCAGCCACCATGTCGGCCCCTCCGGCGGCATCGAACCCTGCCCCATCATTCAGTTCGCCAAGGAAGACATCCGGGATCCGCGCGGCATCTACGCCACCATGCGCGATTCGGAATTCCTGAAGGATTTTCGGGAACTCAGCGCCCAACAAACCCGAGGCTGTGTGGTCCTCGAACGCCCGGACCTCGTCAAGGAACTGGTGGTCAAACATGGCGCCCGCGACACGACCTTGCGCGGCACCGCCATGGCCGAACTCGAGGCCATGACCCCGCGCTTCAGCCAGTGGCTTCCGGGCGAGGAGGTGCCTGAGAAGCACTGGATGTACAGCCTCTCCAAAAAGTATTGGTTTTCGGATTTCGGCGCCTATCGCAACGTAGCCCATGACGCCGCCGGAAAGGCTCGTCAACTGCAGCAACGGCTTGCGGCCACCCCGCCATCCCCACAGACTTCAGCAACGTCCTCGTCAGCATCATGAGCGCATCGCCCATCCAGTTTGTCGCCTCCTCACCGGTTGGCTTGCCGCGTCTCGTGCCGCAACAACAGTGGCGGCCGACCAAGAAGAACATCCCGCCCACGCTGGTCCAGCGGCAGCACATCTTGCAGGCCGTGCGCAATTACGTGGCGGAGTTCAACCCGGTGCCTCCGTTGCCGGCCGCAGACCTCAAGGTCCACGCCGACCGCATTGTGGCCCAATTGCGGTGCGAGCCGATCTTCCGGGACTTCATCGGGGTTCTGCTCAACAACGAGATGTGGCGCGAACAACTGGCCGGAGTGCCCTTCGAGCGCCGACTGCTGCTCCTGCCCAAATGCCTCCGCGTCGAAGCCAAGTGCCCGGCCCCCTTCGATGAATTCGGACTGCTGTGCAAGCAGTGCGGACTCTGTTCCATCCAAGATCTCACCATCGAAGCCGAGAAGCTCGGATACGCAGTGCTGGTGGCCGAGGGCTCGGCCATCGTCATGAGCCTGATTCAGACGGGCAAAATCGAGGCCATCGTGGGCGTCAGCTGCCTGAGCGTGCTCGAGCGGGCCTTCCCCTACATGGAAGCCGCGGCCGTCCCCGGCGTCGCTGTACCGTTGCTTCAGGACGACTGCATCGACACCAACGTCGATCTCGACTGGGTGTGGGAATACATCCACCTCACCGCCGACGACCGCACTCGCCGCTTGGATCTGGGGCAGTTGCGGGACGAGGTGGACTTCTGGTTCACCCCGGCCTCGATGGAACTCATCCTCGGACCCGCCCAAGGCGAGACCGAAGTCATCGCTCGCGACTGGCTCATGCGGGCCGGTAAGCGGTGGCGTCCCTTCCTCACGGTGTCCGCCTACCAGGCCTTGAGCGGCAAGCCCGATGCCGCCATGCCCGATGACCTCCGCAAGGTCGCCGTCGCGGTGGAATGCTTCCACAAAGCCTCGCTCATCCACGACGACATCGAAGACAACGACAGCCTCCGCTACGGCGAGAAGACGTTGCACGAAGAACACGGTGTGGCTGTTGCCCTCAACGTCGGCGACTTGCTCATCGGTGAGGGCTACCGCCTCTTGGCCGCCTGCAAGGCCAGCCCTGAGGCCAAAGCCGAAATGATGCGCGTGGCGGCCGAAGGCCAACGCGAATTGTGCCGCGGTCAGGGTGCCGAGCTCATGTGGACCCGCAAACCCGGAGTCCTGACCCCGCTCCAAGTGGTCAACATCTTCCGCCAGAAGACAGCCCCCGCCTTTGAAGTCGCCCTTCGACTGGGTGCCATCTACTCCGGCAAGCACGACGAATGTGACGACGTGCTCGGGGCCTACAGCCGGGCGTTGGGCATTGCCTACCAAATCCGCGACGACCTGAACGACCTCGGCACCTCCGGCGAGACCAACGACATCGCCGGCCAACGCCCCAGCCTCCTGCTGGCGGTCGCGCGGGAGCGGGCCAACGGCGAGAATCGGGAATTCCTCGATCGCCTGTGGCGTCGCGAAGTGCAGCCCGATTCCGAGCAAGTCGAGGCCTTGTACTCCGAACTGAAGGCAGACGAGCGGTGCAAACACCTGCTCGAAAGCTACAAGGAAGAGGCCATTCGATCGCTGGCCGCCTTGGAGCACTCCAGTCTTAAGGGCCTGCTGCGCCGCGTCATCGGCAAGATCTTCAACGACGTCGAGATTCAGGGATGGTGCAAGGAGCAAGAGCAGAAGAACGCAGCCCAGCGGCTGGACAACATCATTCCGCCCTCTGCCGCCAGCGCTGACAGCCTTGCGACTGCGGCCACCGTGCCTGCCTCGGTCGCGTGAGTTTGCGCCTTCAGCTCCTTCAGGTCGCCCGGTTGGCGCCGCGGTTGTTGGGAGATTCCACCGACCTCGTCCGCGAGTTCTACCGTCGGCAATTCAACGCTCAGGGTGCCGCGGGCGACCGGGGCGGCAAGCCCGACCTGTACTACACCATCTTCGCCCTGGCCGGGGCTCAGGCCCTCGATGCGCCCATTCCCACCGCCGCCACCGCCGCTTGGTTGGAAACTCACGGTGACGGCGCCGGACTCGATTTCGTGCACCTCGGAGCGCTCGCCCGTTGCTGGGCCGCACTGGGGCCAGAGCTTCTGCCCTCGGGTCGTGCCGATGCCCTTCTGGCTCGCATCGAATCGTTTCGCAAACCCGACGGAGGCTATGAAGGCGACCTGCGTCTCAGTCACGGAACCGCGTACGGCGCCTTCGTGGCCCTCGGCGCCTATCAAGATCTCGGCCGAACCCCTCCTGGCGTCTTGGAGTTGATTCGCAGCCTCAAGCGCCTCGAAACCCCGGACAATGCCTGGAGCAACACGCCGGGCCTTCCCACGGGTTCCCTCAACGCCACCGCAGGAGCCGTCACCTTGATTCGACATCTGGGATTCCCGGTGAATCCGGCGGTGGGCGATTGGTTGATGGCCCAACAAAACCCGAATGGTGGATTCCTGGCGGTCCCCGGTGCCCCTCTGCCCGACCTGTTGTCCACCGCCACGGCCCTGCACGCGCTGGCCTGTCTCGAACGCCGCATCCCCAGCAGCGTCCACGAGCGGTGTCTGGACTTCATCGACACCCTTTGGTCGGCCGACGGAGGCTTCCACGGCCATTGGGCCGATGACCACCTCGATGCCGAATACACCTTCTACGGATTGCTCGCTCTGGGGCACCTGAGTTTGTGACACCGGATCTTCAACAACGCCTGGCCCTTGCCCGGCAGGCCGCACAAAACGCGTTGCTCGGCGAACTCGGGCCAACCGGCCACTGGACGGGCACCCTCAGCAGCAGCGCCCTGTCCACTGCAACGGCCGTGACTGCCATGGCCGCGGTGGATCCGAAAGCCAATGCCGATCTCATTCGCGGTGGCATCGCTTGGTTGACGGCTCATGCCAACCCGGATGGAGGTTGGGGCGACACCGTTTACAGCCGGAGCAACCTGAGCACGACCGCCTTGGTTTGGGCCGCGTTCGGAATTGCCGGAGCCGACAAGCAATACCCGGGCGTCTTGTCTGCGACCGAGCAGTACCTGCGCCAGCAGGCCGGTTCCATCGAACGGCTGGTGCCCGCCATCGAAGCGCTCTACGGCGATGATCGAACTTTTAGTGTTCCCATCACGATGATGCTGGCCCTGAGCGGCCGCCTTGGCCCGGATGGCTGGAAACGAGTGCGGCCGTTGCCCTTTGAACTGGCGGCCTTGCCGCGAGGCCTGTTCGGAGCCCTCAAGCTCCCGGTAGTGAGCTATGCATTGCCGGCCCTCATCGCCATCGGTCAAGTCATCCACCACCGCTCGGGTCGATGGAACCCGCTACGGTCCGTCACGCGCGCCCGCACGCTCCGAGTGTTAACCCAATTGCAGCCCGAAAATGGGGGCTTTTTGGAGGCTACTCCACTCACGAGCTTCGTCACCATGAGTTTGGCGGGCATGGGTCATGCCGGACATCGCGTAGCCGAACTGGGAGTCGAATTCCTGAGGCACTCGGTCCGCGCTGACGGCAGTTGGCCCATCGACACCAATCTCGCCACCTGGGTCACCACGCTGTCCATCAAGGCCGTCCAATCCACGACCCCGGGAGTGCCGGCTCTGTCCTCGGCCCAATGCAAAACCCTGCAACACTGGCTCCTCGAACAACAGTATCGGGTGACTCACCCGTACACCGGAGCCGCGCCCGGCGGGTGGGCGTGGACCGATTTGCCCGGAGGCGTTCCCGATGCCGATGACACGGCCGGAGCCTTGTTGGCCTTGCGCCATCTCGGCGAGCCCGATCCCAATTCCATCGCAGCCGCGACGGCTGGCATTCAGTGGCTGCTCGGTGTCCAAAACCGGGACGGGGGCATCCCCACCTTCTGTCGTGGCTGGGGCACCCTGCCCTTCGATCGCAGCACCCCGGAACTCACAGCCCACGCCTTGCGAGCCTGGAAGGCCTGGGTGCCCTCACTGCCCAAACCCTTCGCCACCGAAGTTCAACAGGCAGCGCATCGCGCCTTGAGCTATCTCAGTCGCACCCAGCGGTCCGACGGGGCTTGGATCCCACTCTGGTTTGGCAACGAAGCCGCCCCATCGCAGGAAAACCCGGTTTACGGAACAGCCCAAGTCCTCATCGGTCTCAACACTCTGTCGGCCGGCGGCATCGCGGTGAAAACCCTCATCGAACGGGCTCAAGCGTTCCTCATCTCAGCCCAACATCCTGAGGGTGGATGGGGAGGTGCGGCGGGAGTTCGTCCGAGCATCGAAGAAACCGCCCTCGCCCTGCGCGCCCTGGGCTCGGCACCGGATCACGCAGCGGCCCGTGAGCGCGGTCTGGCCTGGCTCGTGGAGCGATGGGAACGCGGCGAAGCCCGTCAGCCATCCCCCATCGGTCTTTATTTTGCGCGCCTCTGGTACTCCGAAACCCTGTACCCCCTCATCTTCACCGTGGATGCCCTGAACCATTGCAGGCCGTCATCGAATTGATGCGGCGGCCGAATGGTTCCTTCCCGCTTCGGCGTCTGTGATCAAACCAGAGTACTGCCGTCGTCCTTCTCCAAACGAATCAGGTGCTTCTTCACCACCTCCACCTGCTTGGTCAGTTCGAACAGGGCCTTGAGGATCTCGGCCTGTGCGGGCGGCGCGTTCAATCGAGGCACCAACGGGTGCAACCGAGTCACGGCATTCCCCAGTTCATTGCAGGTGGCCCGCATTTGTCCAATGGCCTCAGTTCGCTCCATCCCCTGAATGGAACCTGAACCGAGGGCTTCGTCCAGCTAGCACCGGAATCGGAATCCCGTTCGGGCTTTTTGGGGGTAACCCAAAAGGTGCGCAAAAAGGCGCCTCCGGTATCGGAGACGCCTGTTCGGTCCGCGCCCAAACTGGCCGAGATCGGCGGGTTTGGACACGGGTGAATGTGTGAACGGATTACTTCTTGCAGTCCTTCTTGCAGCAAGCGCCGCCCTTGGAGTCGCATTGGCCCTTGGCCGACTTGGAGGACTCATTGGACGCGCCGCGCGGAGAATGGGCGGCAGACAACGCAGTGGCACCGAACACGGCCGAGGCCAGAGCGAGAATCACGGACAATTTGAGGGTCTTCATGACTTGAGTGCGTTTTGTGTGGTGTGTGCACAAGACGGCCAGGGAACTGACCGGTTTGCTTGACGAAATGTGACTCACAAAACCTGCTGCACCGCAACCATTCCTGTCCAAAGCTGATCCTTTTTTGCCATCACAGCCTGTCTGAAAACTCGACTGCCGGAACCTCCCCGACGTGGACCCCGCTCATTGCCGACCCTCGATCAGGAAACTGCCGACTCGCCAGACGCGCATTCATCCTCCACCTTGCACCCGTCTTGGAAGGGCGGAGGGTCGCTCGCAACGCAAGTTGCGGGAGGAAAGTCCGAACTCCATAGGGCACGGGGCCGCGTAACTCCGGTCAGGCCGGAGATACACGCGGGAGGTCACGACGTAAGGCGAGGCCGACAGACAGTGCCACAGAGAAAATACCGCCCGCGCTGAAAGGTGTGGGCAAGGGTGAAAAGGCGGTTTAAGAGACCACCGCTCGCGACGTAAGAAGCGGGGCATGGTAAACCTCCCCGGGAGCAAGACCAAATAGGGGACCTGCGATGCGGCCCGCATCGTATCGGCGCAAGTCGATCGGGTTCCGGGTATCGGTCGCTCAGAGAAATGACTCTCTCCCTGGCGCAAGTCAGGAAGACAGAATTCGGCTTACAGCCCTTCCAAGACACTATTTCCCTCCCCCCACGGGGGGAACCAATGGCCGATCCACTGGCGCATTAACCCAGGCGGTTCCATCCCATGACACCGCTCGCCAGTCCCGCTGGGATCAGGGCGACGCTTGGATTTGCCGCACGATCTCGAAAGCCACATCCAGCGCCGCCTTCGCTTGGGCCCCGCTCACCTTGGGTGTTTGTCGCTCCCGGACGCAGGCCACGAAGTCCGACAACTCCAGCTTCAACGGCTCGTCCTTGTTGATGGGCACCGGCTCCCGAACAATGCGTTTGCCGGCAAACTCACTGACAATGGTCGACTCCTTCGCGGCCAAGAGCTTGCGCAGCAGAGAACTCTCCTCCTCGCCGTCCCGAGCCAACCGATACAGGAAACCTTCCTGAACCCGGTAATCGAGACTGATGTACACCGGATGATCTCCCCCGCTGAAGACGCGGATTTTGCGCATCCGCTCTGGGCTGATGCGACTGGCCGTGAGATTGGCCACGCAACCATTGGCGAAGCGCAGCCGCGCGTTGGCGATGTCCTCGCTGCGACTCAGCACCGGAATGCCCACCGCATCCACCGACACCACCGGCGACTTCACGAACGCCATCACCACATCGAGATCGTGGATCATCAAGTCGAGCACTACCCCGATATCGGTGCTCCGGGCCGGGAACGGCGACAACCGATGGCATTCGATGAACTTCGGGAAGGGGGCGGCCTGCTCCAGATAGCTGAACACCGGGTTGAACCGCTCCACATGCCCCACTTGCAGTACCAACGCCTTTTCCTGCGCCAGACGGACCAGATCCTGAGCCTGCTCCGAATTGTCGGTCATGGGCTTCTCGACCAACACGTGCCGACCCAGGCTAAGCAACTCGCGGGCGATGGCATGGTGGGTCACCGTGGGAGTCACCACACTGAGCGCATCACTGGCTTCCGCGGCCTCGGCCACCGAAGCGAATGCGCGCACCCCCCAACGCGCCGCGTGAGTGCGGGCCGCCTCCGGATTGGCATCGAACACCCCGGTGAATTGCGCCAAGCCCGCCTTGGCCAAATCGGCATAGATGCGCGCGTGCTCCTTGCCCAGCGATCCCGTCCCGATCACCGCCACCCGCACTTGGTTCGACATGGGCCCGAGACTAGGAAACCCGCTGGTCTGGGGAACCATTAATTCATCCCCACTCGCAGACTGGAATCCGGTCCCATCCTCGGTAGGCTGAACCCATGTCCTTCCTTCGCACTCTCACCCAAGGCATTTCAATAGCCTCTTCCCTCGCCCTCTCCCTGCTGGCCGGCAAGTCCGATGGCAGACTAGACATTTGGTGGTGCGACTCCGATGGCGGCGGATCCACGCTCATCGTCACCCCCGCCGGCGAAAGCATCCTCATTGATTCCGGCAACCCCGGCGGCCGCGACTCGGCCCGTATCCTGAAGGTGCTCACGCAAACAGCAGGCTTGAACCAACTCGACCACCTGGTGGTCACCCACCTGCACATCGATCACTTCGGCGGCGCGGCCGAAATCGCCGCTCAAGTGCCCGTCAAGAACCTCTGGGATAACGGGCTCACGGACGCCGATCCCGACGGCAACCGCACCTCCACCTGGCCCCTCACCAGCAAGCCCTACCGCACCATGGCGGTTGGCCAACGCCACCGCGTCGAACCGGGCCTGAGCCTCCCGTTGACCGCAGGAAAAACGCCCCTGTCGATGCGCTGCATGATCACCCGACAGAAGCCCGCCGAAGGCGTCTTTCCCACCCGCAAAGCCAGTGGATCCGCGCCGGCGTTGAAAGCCCCCGACACCTCCGACAACGCCAACAGTTCCGCCTGGATCCTCAGCTTCGGCAACTTCCGCTTCTTCGATGGCGGCGACCTCACCTGGAACGCCGAGACCCAACTCATTTGGCCTGATATCCGAGTTCCGGAGGTGGATCTCTACCAAGTCACCCACCACGGCCTGGATGTCAGCAACCACCCGCGCCTGCTCAGCGCCCTCAACCCCACCGTCACCGTCATGAACAATGGCCCCACCAAGGGCACCGCCGGCGAGGTTCTGGCCACCCTGCGAAGCCTCCCGCACCTCGAAGCCCAATACCAATTGCACCGGAACCGTCGGCCTGATGGCGTCACCAACAACATTCCCAACGACTTTATCGCCAATACGGAAACCGGCACCGCCCACCCCATCCACTGCGCCGTCCTCCCGGATGGCAGCACCTATTCCATCACCCTGCCCGGCCCCGTCATTCGCACCTACCCCACCCGTCGCCACTGACCAAGGCCTGATCCCCGGCCTCCCACCACCAGTTCCGTCACGACCACGCCTAGGGACGGTCTGGGGTTATGCGGCGTTCCTTCAGAACGCTCCGGTTGTGCGGCATACCCGGGGTTTCACCTCGGGCTGGTATAGGGGTAGGGATGGCCGTTGTCGGCCACCCCTCCCTCCGAACCGGACGGGCGGATTTCCCGCATCCGGCTCTCCAGTCGGTGAGTCACCCGCTTGCGGCGGGACTGGTGCGATCGGCACGGGCTAAGGCGTATAGAGAGATTAGCCCGTGATTCTCGAAGAACGCGTTGGGATAGCGTTGATGGTCTAGGCCTCCACGACAGAGACCCTGACGTTTATCGCGGAACCGCAGGATGTGCCGCAGTCGGCCTCGTATCCATGAGTCCTCAGTTCGATAAACGTTTTCTACGCCGCCTCGGAAGTATCCATACCATCCCTTCAATCGACGGTTGAGCCGTTCAATGATGAGTTGCATGGAAGTCCCATTGCTGCGGCAGGTCTCTTCGCGAATGCAGTCCCGCAGTCGGCGGAGGCTCTTTTCTCGAGGCCATTTAAAGCCCCGTTCAAAGTGCCA
>JARXAF010000174.1 GCA_029865985.1 Verrucomicrobiota bacterium | reverse complement strand
ATGCCGATCCAGTCCTTGGGGTTGGCGGGGCCATTGGTGAATCCGACGGTGATCGCCTCGCCCGGGGCATAGCGGTTGGCGGAAGGCCGGAGCGCCGGGGCCGTCGGCTCGATGACATTGAAGGAGACGTTGGTCACCACGGTGTAGCCGTCGTTGACCAGCAAGTAGGCCGTCCAGACACCGGCGAGGTTCAGGCCTGAGCCGAAGGTCATGGAGCCTTCCCGGAGTCCGGCCCCCGCAGTGCGTGTGCCGTTGACGTAATTCCAAAGGGTCGAGCCGGTTGAGCCCGGGGTCACGCCTTCAGGATAGACGCCGATCCAGTCCTTGGAATTGCCAGGACCTCCGGCGAAGGAGACCGAGATGGCCTCGCCTGGGAAGTAGTTTTCGAGACTGGTGACGACGGACTGCGCCGTGAGGGCCTGGCTGCCGAGCAGGCAGGCCAGGAGCGCGGCCTTCGGGAGTCGCCCAGGTTGCGGGCACTGGGAGGATGGGGGGTGTTTCATGAGTTCAATTCAGGTTTAGGGGTTCAGGGTGGGGTTGGTATTGGGAAGACGAGGTAGAGGTGTGGGGTGATCGCCGAACTTCACGGGGTGCAGACTACCGGCGTGATGCCGTCGGGTCCGGGTTGGGCCCATTCCGTGACGATTCGCCCGCCGGCCTCGGAGGCGATCGGCACCCACTCGGTGTCGTTGGTCCGGCGCACCCAACGGTGGGCCTGGGCTTCCGAGCGTGGGATGGTGGGAGCTGGGCCTCCCTGCCGGGCCTGCTCCATCTGCCGCTGCAACTCCGGCGAGTAGCGCTCGAGGTAGGCCACACGCCACGACGACCGCTCCTCGGGCTTGCCGCTCACCGAGACGATCACCGCGCGGTAACCGTCGGCGTCGGGTCCGTCGACGCCGGCGATCGGCGGGATAGCGTCGATCGGTCCCTCGAAGAGTCGACCGGCGCTCAGGTCGTAGAAGAACCCGCGGGGGCCCGCCCCATCGGTCGACCAAGTCCGGTACAGCAGCACCAAGGCCGCGGCTGCCGCTACAGCGGCCCCGATGAGCCGAAGATTTTTCGGAGTGGCCATGGTGGTTTCAGTGGGGATCAGCTTTGGCCGACCACCAGCACTCGTTGGTGTTGCAGGGGATTCGGCCCGGTTCGAGCGAGCGCGCGCTTCCGTCGGCGAAGACGTAGTTCGAACGGCGCTGGTGTCGCACCGCTCCCTTGTCGCCTTGCGCCAGTCGGTTGAAGCCCGGTTGGTTGGCGTCGCCCAGTTCCTTCCAGATCCACCAGCGGTCCGAGGGCCACACCCCGTACACGTCGCTGTGGCCGTCTCCGAAGAGAATCAATTGCGAGGCCGCCTCCACCATCCCCCATCGGCACAGGTTGTTTTCGTAGCCGGCCGGACGGCCGAAGGGCGGCTGGGCCCCGCCCGAGAGCCAGTGGACGTTGACCGCTCCCAAGCCGCTGGGGATCTCAATCTCGCCGGGGGTCAATTGTCCAAGCACCCAGAGGCTGGGTCTGGAGGTCGGCCGCGATTTGCCGCTCGCGTAGACCTCATTCTTTTCGGCCGGGCAGTCGTAGACCCTCGGGTTCTGGCCGACGTTGGGGTAGAGATAGGCCCGCCAGCTCGATTCACCATTGGCGATGCGCGCCTGGATCGGCGGGAACCCGTCACCGTTGTCGTTGGTGTAGAGGTGGAGGGCGACGCCCAACTGGCGCAGGTGGTTCAGGCAGGCGATGCCCTGAGCCTTGGACTTCGCGCCCGAAAGCGCCGGCAGCAACATCGACGCCAGCACGGCGATGATGGCGATGACCACCAGCAACTCGATCAGCGTGAACGCCAAACAGGGACCTTGGATAGTAGGTCTCCTGTTCTGGGTGTGGCGATGATTCACCCCTGAAAACTACCCCTGTTCGGCTCCACAATTCATCTGAAGCTGTTGTGAGGATTGAGTGACGGACCTGTGTCCTGAGCCCCCGCGCCTGTGCCTTCGGGGTGCGACAGCATGAAAAAGGCCGGGAAGCGTTGATCACTGTGGATCACACTTCCCGGCCTGGAAGGCCTGTCAGGCTTTCAAGCCTGTGGCGGGCCGACTACGAGCAGCCGAGGCTCTCGCCGCAGTTGAGGCACTTGTAGCAGGCGCCGTTGCGCACCGCGATGTGCCCGCACTTCGGACACGGCGGCGCGTCCTTCTGGTTCTGGATGGTCGCCGTCAGGGAGGCGGCGATCATGTGGCCGGCGGCCGCAGCGGAGGGAATGCCTTCGCTGGTGGTCGCGGTGGCGCTGACCTTGAGCATCAGCGATGCCTCGGCCTCGTCGGCCAAGGGTAGGTCACTGACCGGTCGGTTTATCTTTTTTTTTAGATCTGCGGCCACGCTGGGCATCGGCAGTTCGGCTTGTCCGGCGTTGGGCGAGTTGGACTCGCGGTAGCCCGGGACGAACTGGCAGGCCATCCATCGGAACACGTAGTCGATGATGGAGCTGGCCTGGCGGATGTCCGGGTTGCGGGTGAAGCCGCTGGGCTCGAAGCGCTGGTGGGCGAACTTCTTGACCAGAGCCTCGAGCGGCACGCCGTACTGCAGCGACATGCTGGTGAGGGCACCGACGGAGTCCATGAGTCCGCCGATGGTGGATCCTTCCTTGGCCATGGTGACGAAGAGTTCGCCCGGCTGGCCGTTGTCGAAGAGACCCACCGTCAGGTAGCCCTCGTGTCCGGCGACGTCGAACTTGTGGTTCACGGCCATGCGGGTGTCGGGCAGACGGCGACGAATCGGGTGTTGGGCGCTTTCGCGCAGTGCACCCAGTTCGGTCTCCAGCTGGGCGATGCGGCCCTCCAGCGTCTTGACCTGCTCGGGCGTTCCGGCCGCGTCGGACTTGTCGCCACCCTCGGTGGTGCGCTTGGTGTTCAGCGGTTGCGAGCGCTTGGAGCCATCGCGGTAAATGGCCACGCACTTCAGGCCCATCTTCCAGGCGTCCACGTAGGCGCTGCGGATGTCGGCCGTGGTGGCGTTGTTGGGCATGTTCACCGTCTTGGAGATGGCTCCGGAGATGAACGGTTGGGCGGCACCCATCATGCTCAAGTGAGCCTTGTAGTGGATGCTCCGCTCGCCCTTGAAGGGCTTGAAGGCGCAGTCGAATACCGACAGGTGCTCCGGCTTGAGGCCCGAGGCGATCACGGCGCCGTTTTCACCGACCACGTCTTCGATGGTGTCGTGGATTTCGATGTGCTTCTCGATGGCGGAGACGGCGCTGGCCGAGTAACCGAGGCGCTGCAAGGCCTCGGGCACGGTGCGGTTGACGATCTTGAGCATGCCGCCGCCGGCCAGGAGTTTGTACTTTACCAGGGCGATGTCGGGTTCCACGCCGGTGGTGTCACAGTCCATGAGGAAGGCGATGGTGCCGGTGGGGGCGAGCACAGTGACTTGAGCGTTGCGGTAACCCACTTCGCGGCCTCGTGCGATGGCGCGGTCCCAGGTGCGGCGGGCTTCGTCCTTGAGGTAGGCGAACTCGCGGCTGGCTTGAATGCCTTCGACGGCGTCGCGGTGCTGTTGCACCACGCCCAGGGTGCTGGCCACGTTGTCCTTGGCCACCGTCTTGGCAACGCCTCCGCAGGAAGAGTCCTGGTAGCCGGGGAAGGCGCCCTGGATGGCCGACATCTCGGCGCTCTGCTCGTAGGCATGCCCGGTCATGATGGCCGTGAGGGCGCCGGCCAGGGCGCGGCCCTCGTCGGAGTCGTAGGCCAGGCCGTAGCTCATAATGAGCGAGCCGAGGTTGGCATAGCCGAGACCCAGCGTGCGGAACACGTGGGAATTCTCGGCGATCATCTGGGTCGGATAGCTGGCGTTGTCCACCAGGATCTCCTGCGCCGTGATATAGATGCGGACCGCGGCCTTGAAGCGCTCGACATCGAACTGCCCGTCGGCCTTCTTGAACTTCATGAGGTTCAGGGAGGCGAGGTTGCAGGCCGTGTTGTTGAGGAACACGTACTCGGAGCAGGGGTTGGTCGAGTGGATCGGCTCGGTGCCCTTGCAAGTGTGCCACTTCTGGATGGCACCGTCGTACTGGAGGCCGGGATCGCCGCAAACCCAGGTGCCTTCGGCGATCTGGTCGAGCATCCGCGAGGCGTCCTTCTTCTCGAGCGGCTTGCCGGTCACGGTGGAGAGTGTCCACCACTCCTTGCCGTCGACCGCTGCCTGCATGAACGAATCGGACACACGGACCGAGAGGTTCTCGTTCTGGTACATCACCGAGCCGTAGGCCTCGCCATTGAACGAGCCATCATAGCCCTGTTCGATAAGGGCCCAGGCCTTCCTCTCTTCCTTGGCCTTGGCGGTGATGAACTCTTCCACGTCACCGTGGGTGTCGCGGATCGTGTTCATCTTGGCGGCACGACGGGTCTTGCCACCGGACTTCACCACGTTGGCCACCTGGTCATAGACCTTGAGGAAGCTCATCGGGCCCGACGGACGGCCGCCGCCGGAGAGTTTCTCACGGCTGGAGCGGATCGGAGTCAGGTCGGTGCCGGTGCCGGAGCCGTACTTGAAGAGCATGGCCTCCGCGTAGGCCAATTCCATGATGCTCTCCATGTTGTCCTGAACCGACTGGATGAAGCAGGCGCTGGCCTGAGGGTATTCGTACTGGGTAGGGGCGCGGCGTGCCACCTTGGCCTTGCGGTCCCAGAACCAGTTGCCCCGGTCGCTGCCCTTGCCGACCTCGTACTGGTGATAGAGACCCACATTGAACCACACCGGCGAATTGAAAGCCCCGTACTGGTTGACGCACAGCCAGGTCAGCTCCTCGTAGAACAGCTCGCCGTCTTCCTTGCTGAAGTAGCCGTCGGCCACACCCCAGTCCGCGATGGTCCGGGTAACCCGATGGATGAGTTGCTTGACCGATTTTTCACGCTCCGCCTTGGCCGGATCTCCGTAGAAGTACTTCGAGCACACCACCTTGGTAGCCAGAACGGACCAGTTCTTGGGAACCTCGACCCCTTCCTGCTTGAAGATGGTCTTGCCGGAATCATCGGTGATCTCGGCGGTGCGGCGGTCCCATTCGATCTGGTCGAACGGTTTGACCTTGGCATCGCTGAAAACCCGCTGGAGGGGCAGCTTGCGGGATGAGGAACCCTTGGACGAGGCCTTGGTAGAGGTACCTCGGGGGTTGGACTTGATCTTTGCCGACCGGCGGGTGGAAGCCGGGGCCGATGAAACGACGGAATCGCGGGCGTCGAGCATGGGCAATATGGGGTATTCTAGGATTAACTCTCGGGTTGGATGTCTTCGGTGGCTCGAGTCACTCCCACTCAGGGTGATCTGACCCACTGAAAACGGCTGATTTAAACCAAAAATTGGGCTTTCTTCAGTTGTTTCCGACCCAACGGGTTGGGGCGGAGGGAGAAAGTACCCCCATATCTTGTGGTTACAAGTCGGTTCTCCACAAAAAACTACGTTTTCGTTAAAACCGAGAAAACTCTTCAAAATTGACGCCTGTAAACAGTGTTGGATCCAATCGTTGGACGCCCCAATCGGCCTGATTTGCCTCGGGGTTCTACCTTGCCTAGGGCGCGCCGCGATTTTGGGTCTTTGCAATGGTGGAAAAATCCCCTTGCCCGGAAGGAAAAGCGGTTGTTTGCCAGGGTGCCTTGGAGGGACTTCTTGCGGGTTGCCGTGTTTCCCGGCTTTGCCGGTGACTCCCGACGCGGTACCTTCCCGAGCGACCGCTATGATCCGCTCGTTCGCCTTCACCACCACCGGACGGCTCCATTCCCGGGACATCGACTTGTTCCTGATGCCGACCCTGTTGGCGGACACCAATCTCTTCCTGTGGGTGGATTTGGAAGACGCCACCCCGGACGACACCCGCAAGCTGCTCGAGGGCGTGTTCCACTTCCATCCGCTCTCCGTCGAAGACTGCATCAACGAAAGCCCCTCACCGAAGGTCGAGACCTACGAGCCCAAGGAAGACGACCGCTTCAATCCCTACTTGTTCATGGTCATCCATGCGGTCGACTACAGTCGCAAGGACGGGGCCTTCGCCACCAGCGAGCTGAACTTCTTCCTCGGGAAGAACTTCCTGGTGACCTACCACACGGTGCCGCTGCGGAGCATTTCCGTGATCGAGGAACGTTGCCTGCGCAGCACGGTCCACGTGGCGCGTGCACCCGATCGTGTGGCCCATGCGCTGCTGGATTCGTTGGTCGACAACTACAAGCCGGCCTTGGAGGAGTTGAGCATGGAGATCGCCGACCTCGAGACCGAAGTGCTGGAACGACCCGACCCGGCCACGCTCCAGCAAATCCTCAAGGTGAAGAAGGAGGTGCTGCACCTGCGCCAGATCATCGGCCCACAGCGCGAGGTGCTGCAGCGCTTCGCCCGGGGCGAGTTCAAGCTCATCCGTGGTCATCTGGTGCCTTACTACCGCGACGTGTACGACGGGCTCTTCCACATCGGCGAACTGGCCCACGGGTACATGGATTCCCTCTCGGGCATTCTCCAGATCTACCTCAACATGTCGGCCAACCGCACCAGCGAGATCGTCAAGGTGCTCACCATGATCACCATCATCACGACGCCGATGACGCTCATCGCCTCGTGGTACGGCATGAATTTCAAGGGCATGCCCGAGATCGATCAACCGCATGGCTACGCCTTCGCCATCGTGCTGACGCTCATCACCACCGGGCTGACGTTCATCTACTTCCGGCAAAAGCGATGGCTCTGAACCGACGCAACCGGGTCAAATCCGGCTTCCTGGACAAGGCTCTGGGGCGTCTCGGACGCTACGATCCCAGCGGTCT
>JARXAF010000140.1 GCA_029865985.1 Verrucomicrobiota bacterium | reverse complement strand
GAAGCGGAATCCAGTTTGGGAGCGGGTTGTGCCGTCAGGATGCCTGAGAGCGACAGCCATGCAACCACCAGGGCGAGAGTGGGTCTCATGAAAAACAGGAGTCTTCCGATGGGTCGTTCCGGATCGACGTGGGATCGGGCTTCTGGGGTGTTGAATGGCTCAGCCGAAGAGGTCGGTGACCGGTTCGGCTTGGACCAGTTCGCGCGGCTGGTTCAGGTGGTTCATGACGATGGTGTGTGGGTCGATTCCCAGCGCGTGATACACCGTGGCCACGATTTGGGTCGGGTGCACCGGGGTTTCGACGGGCGAGGATCCGGTCGCATCCGATTTGCCATACAGGGCTCCGCGCCGAATACCCGCACCTGCGATCAAGGCCGTGTAGCAATAAGGCCAGTGGTCGCGCCCGTCGGGCGAGTTGGTATTGCCGCTGGTGCTCACGCCGAGGCGGGGGCTGCGGCCGAACTCGCCGAGGGCCACCACGAGGGTCTCCTTCAGGAGACCTCGCTCGTCTAGATCCTCCAGAAGGGCGCTGAGCCCGGAATCCAGCTTGGGGCAGTGCAAATTGCGCAGCGGACCGAAGTTGGCCGCATGCGTGTCCCAAGCATCGACGGTCGGGTCCCCGTTGGCCACGGCGGGCCAGTTCATTTGCACGAAGCGGGTCCCGGATTCCAGAAGGCGACGGGCCAGCAAGAGGCCCTGGCCGAAGGTGTGGCGGCCGTATTTATCCCGCAGACCATCCTTCTCCTTGGACAAGTCGAAGGCGTCCCGGGCGCGGCCGCTGCTGACGAGGTCGAACGCCTTTTGGTAATAGCGGTCGAGAGCGTATTTCTCGACGGCCTTTTCCATCTCCGGCATCGCGTCATTGACGGCCTTGAGCAAGGTGGATCGGCGATCCAGACGTTCCTTGCTGACTTCTTTGCGCAGCGTGAGGTCGTCGAGATTGATGCCCTTGGCCGGGTCCTGATAAAAATAATAGGGGTCGTAGGCGGCTCCCAGAAAACCCGCCGTGCCACCTTTGCCAATGACGTTCGATTCCTGAAGCGGCCGCGGCAGCATCACGAAGGGGAGCATCGGGATGTCGAGCGGTTTGAGGCGGGAGATCTGCGCTCCCATGTGCGGGAAGTCGTTGGGGGCTGGCGGTTCCAGCTGGCCCGACGGGGACACACGGTCCGGCGTGTAGCCGGTCATGATTTGGTAAATTGCCGCCGTGTGGTTGAAGAGGCCCGCCGGCGTGTAGCTCATCGAACGGATGAGCGTGGCCCGGTCGATTTGCTGGGCCAGCTTGGGCATCACCTCGCTGAGTTGGATGCCCGGAACCTTGGTGCGGATGGGTTTGAAGTCACCGCGCACATTCGACGGCGCGTCCGGCTTCGGATCCCAGATGTCGATGTGGCTTGGGCCTCCCTGCAGGTAGATCATGAGGACCTGCTTGGCCGATCCCCAGCCGTTCTTGGGCTGGCCGGCCGCGGGACCGGTTCCCTTGGGTTGTTCGGCCTGGAGACGGAGAATGTCGGCCAGGCTGAGGCCGAGCAGTCCGGCACCACCGAGTCGCATGAATTCGCGGCGATTGAAGCCGTCGCAGGTGGCACCAGAAAGACCAGGAATGGAGATCATGGTTGGGAGTTTTTTGAGGTCTGGGGGCGAGGTTTCCGGTCTAGCGATTGAAGAGGAAGGCCGGGCTGTTGATCAACGCCCAGGCCAGATCTTGGGCCCCTTCGAGGCGTTGGGCTCCGTCACCCAACCGGATCGAGGACAATTCCTTCTGGGTCGGCAGTCGGCAGAGACAGCTGAGATAAATTTCTTCGATGACCTTCCGATCGTCGGTTTGTTCGGAGACGAGGCGGGCGAAGCGGTTGTCGGAACGGTTCACACATTCGCCCAGGGTCTTGCCGTTGATGAGGTTCAAGGCGTGGGATAGCGTCACATTGCTGCTGCGTTCGCATTCGCAGGCACTTTGCCGCTTGGGTCGGCCGAAGAGCGTGAGGAAGTCGTTTCCAGCCACCATGCCGTCGGGCAATTGCGCCGCACGCATGCCGTCGGGGAGGTTGGAGAATTGCAGCGGTCGTCCGGTGGCGACCGCGATGGAATCGAGCATTTGCTCGGCACTGAGTCGGCGGGGCAGGGAATGAGAGAAGTTGACCAAGTCGTCTTCGTTCCAGCGGTTGGGAACGATGCTCAGTTGGTAGGTTCGAGACATCACCATGTGTCGGATGAGTTTCCGGACATCGTGCCCATCGGCTACAAAACGAGCCGTGAGGGCTTCCAGCAGTGCCGGGTTGCTGGCAGGATTGCCAGCTCGGATATCGTCCACCGGATCAATGATCCCGCGTCCGAAGAAGTAGCTCCAGAAGCGGTTCACAGTGGACTTTGCGAAGTACGGGTTGTCTTTGGAGGTGAGCCAAGCGGCAAAGGCATCTCGGCGGTCCTCACCGGCAACGATCGCGCGGTTTTCGCCATAGGGAACCTTGGGAGCCACCACGGCATCGTTCTTGGGATGCTTGATCTCACCGCCCTGGTCGTTGTGGTAGACCACTTCCTCGGAAACCTGTTCGTAGGCATAAGACTCACCGGTACGAATGAGGTGATCGCGGCCGAGGGTTCCACGCTTGAAGGCCACCTGAGCAAAGAAGGCCCCGAACTCGTAGTACTGATTTTGTGTCCACCGCTCGAACGGATGATCGTGGCACTTGTTGCAGTTGAATCGCACCCCGAGGAAGGTCTGGGAGATGTCCTCGGTCATCTTGCCCGAGTCGCGCAGGGCACGGAGGTAATTTCCGGCGGGGTTTTCGAAGGTGCTGCCTTTAGCGAGGATGAGTTCTTGGGCAAACTGATCGAAGGGACGGTTCGTCGCGAATTGGTCGCGGATCCAGCTTCGGAAAACCCAGACGCCCTTCTTGCCCAAATTCTCGGAGTTGCACTGAAGCAGATCCGCGAACTTGTTTGCCCAAAATTCGGAGTAGGCGGTTGAACCGATGAGGCTGTCCACCAACGCCTCGCGCTTTTTCCCGGATTCGGCCGGGTCGCCCAGGAAGGCGCGCACCGCCTCGGCCGTCGGGGGTTGGCCGGTGATGTCCAGCGAGACCCGACGGATGAACTCCGCGTCATTGCACAATTCGCTGGGGTTGATCTTGAGCCGCTCCAGCTTCGCATTCACTGCCCGGTCGATGAAATTGTATTCCGGCATGGCGGCAAATCGGAATCCGGTGCGGTCTCCCATGACCGTGACTTCCCGTGCATCGTAGAGACCTTCGTAGCGTACCAGCACGGCCATCTCACCCCGGCGTAGCGGGATGACGGAGTTGCTCTGCACGAGGGCGATCTCCTCGTTGTTGCTGCTCAAGACCGCCTCGCGGGTCACATCGCGCGTGGAACCGTCCGGGTAGGTGGCGATCACCAGGAGTTGTTGGCGGCGGCCAGGTAGATCCAACTCCACCTTATCGGGAAGGATCTGGATCCGATTCGGTCGATTTGGCGCCACCTCCTGGAACCGTGCTCCTTCGGAAATCCACTGGCGCAAGGTTTTGTGATAACGTGAGCCGGGAACCAACGCCTGACGCCCTTCGTGGGGAATATCCCCCAAGGGCTTTTGGAGCATGAGGGATTCATCCACATGCACCCGGTTGAAGCGGCGCCCACTCAGGTCGTTGACCAACGCTTGGTAGTCGTATTCCGGATCATAGCCTCGAAGGGCGAGCTTGAATCCGTTCTTTCCTTTGGCCGACCCGTGGCAGGGGCCGGAGTTGCAACCCGCACGGCTGAGAATGGGTTCAATATCCCGAACGAATCCCACTTCGGCGGAAGCGACGGACCGGGCATCGACTTCCAGCCGTGCGCTCTTGCCACCCGCGGAGATCGTCACTCCGGATTTGCCCACCTGGCGGGCTGTCATATAGCCATCGGCATCCAGTTCAATGGCGGCGGATTCCGGTTTGAACAAGGCCACAGAACTGAGGTCGATCCAGGACCCGTCGGCGGTTTCTCCAAGAACCAGAACCTTCCGAGAATCGCGCCCGTTCAACAGCGTGAGTTGCTTCGGTTCGAGTCTCAGCGATCGGATGGACGGCAGCGCAGGCGTGGCCGGGATGGGTTTGTCTGAGCCACGCTCGGCCGAGTGCAAGTCGGGGCAGATCAGGGATGCACTAAGACAGAGCGCAACCATCCAGAATGACAGGGGCAATTGCATAAGCCAGCGGGGGACTTGAAAGAAGTTAACGAGGTCGGGGTGACCGACACAAGAGGTGATCCCCGCAAGGTTGGGTTTTCTGCACGAAGGGTGGTTTGGGTCCTAGTCCATGGCATGGCCTTGATAAGGGCTGGGAGCGATGCGTTGGGAGCCATTGGGTCTGGTGTTTTGAAGGATGCTTTCCACTGCTCCCGGAAATCCTTAGAGACAACCACGACTCGCTCCGTGTAGGCTTTGTGAGTTCAAACGTCTTTTCTGCACCGCCGTATCCATTTCCGATGAAGAGCAATTCCGTTTCCAAACGCTCCGGCATTCTTGCCGGCGGCAACTGGATCATCGATCGGGTCAAGATCGTCGACGCCTATCCCGGGCTCGAGCAGTTGGCCAACATCAAGAGCCAACACCAAGGCACCGGAGGGTCTCCTTACAACGTGCTGCTGGATCTAGCCAAGTTGGGGGTTGAGTTTCCCCTACTCGGCACCGGTCTGGTGGGCAAGGACGCCTTGGGAGCTTCGATCCTGGAAGACTGTGCCAAGCACAAGATCGATACCCGGTACCTGAAGGCCACAGCCGACGCAGACACCAGCTACACCGATGTCTTCACCGTTCAATCGAACGGCAAGCGGACCTTCTTCCACTACCGGGGTGCCAATGCACTCTGGGATGGGAAGGAGTTGGATTTCTCCAAGATCAAGGCGCGCATTTTCCATCTGGGCTACCTCTTGCTGCTCGACAAGATGGACGTGGTTGCCAAGGACGGAACGACTGCCGCGGCTAAGCTCTTGGCGGCTGCCCAGGCTGCTGGCATGAAGACCAGCATCGACGTGGTCAGCGAGACCGGCGACCGATTCAAGACCGTGGTCACACCGGCGCTCAAGCACTGCGACTACGCGATCATCAACGAATACGAGGCCGGTATGGTGACCGGTTTCCGCATTCGAAAGGAAGGAGTCTTGGACACGGTTTCGTTGCGCCATGCGGCCGGGGCCATCCTTCAGTTCGGCGTGAAGGAATTGGTGGTCATTCACTTCCCGGAGGGCTGTTTCGCTCGCACCCGCGATGGCAAAGATCACTGGCAGCCGTCTCTCAAGGTTCCGGCCAAGGCGATCGCTGGTTCAGCTGGGGCAGGGGATGCCTTTGCCGCCGGTGTTCTCCTGGGACTCCATGAAGGCTGGGATCTCCAGAAGTCGTTGCTGACCGGGGTTTGCGCAGCCGCTGCATCTCTTTCGGATCCGACATGTACCGGAGGCATGAAGCCCTTGGCTCAGGTCGAGGCTCTCAAGAAGAAGTACGGAGTGCGTCCTCCTTTGGAACCCGGTGAAGACTGATCGGCGCAGGATCGATTGATTCGCGTCGACATCCTGGTTCGCTCAAGGAGTTCGCTCCAAGGATTCGATTCAAAAAACAAGCCGCAGGGTTTCCTGCGGCTTGTTTTTTTTGATGGTCGAACCTTTGGGATGTTGAACCGCGCGAATCCGCGGATCAACCTCAGGGCAATTCTTCGATGGATAGGTCCTTGAATTGGACGCGGGTTTTTCCATCGCCGTGGATTTGAACAGCCAGCTTGCCGTGCGGCACCACCTTCGGGTCTTTCTCGGTGTAGTCGACCGTTTGGACACCATTGATTTTCAACGTCACCCGGTCGCCGTTGGCTCGGATTTCATAGTGGTTCCATTGCCCCGGTTTTACGGCCTTCTTCACGGTCTCCGGATCGGGTTTGGCGAGGATGGTGTTCCGTCGGGATTCATCGTACAGCGCGCCGTACCAACCTTCGCCGATGTCGGCTTGGTATCCGACCATCTCGTGGTGGTTGGGAATGCGTTCGCTGCGAATCTGGACGCCGGAATTCACAAAACCTTCGGTCCCCTCGATCTTGAACTGCAGGCGCAGGACGAAGTTGGTGTAGCTGCGGGTGCTGGCGAGGAACTCGTTGCGCTTGGCCCGCTGGTCGATGCTGCCGGCGGTGATCGCTCCGTCCTGGACCGACCAGATCTTCGGGTCGCCTTCCCAGCCTTGCAGTGTCTTCCCATCGAAGAGTGACTTGGACTCACCGGCCCACATCGGAAGCGCGAGCACAGCCATGGCCATGAGACGGAACTTGGGAGAAATCATTGCCCGAGTGTGCGTCCCGGCCTCAAGCGAGTCCAGCGTCGCCCGATGCAGTGGAACGGGTGGGCTGCATCGACACAAATCTTCGAGTCGATTGCATTCCACCGGATGGGGCCTCGGTCAGTCGTGTGAGGTGTTCAGCTTGCTGCGGAGAGCCTCCACGACTTCCGTTGAAACGAAGGGAGAGACATCGCCCTTCAGCCGAGCCACTTCTTTGACCAGGCGCGAACTGAGGAAGGAGTAGGAATCCTTGGGCATGAGGAACACGGTCTCCACGTTCTCGTTGAGCTTGCGGTTCATCAACGCGAGCTGGAATTCGAATTCGAAATCGCTCACCGCTCGAAGGCCTCGAACCACGGCACAGGCCTTGTGGTGAATGACATAGTCCACCAGAAGTCCTTCAAAGGTCTCCACCACGACATTGCCGAGATTTGATACGGCCGACAGTGCCATCCGCTTGCGCTCATCGAGACTGAAGAGCGGGTGTTTGCCCTCGTTGCGGGCCACGGCCAGGATCACCCGGTCGAACATTTTGGCAGCCCGCTGGACCACGTCGAGGTGGCCATTGGTGATCGGATCGAAACTCCCCGGATACACAACGGTTCGCATGGGAAAAGCGTATGCAATTCTGAAGAAATGGGAAGTTGTCTGGCAATTCTCGGTTCGGACGACTTTCACGCTGGGCCGCCTCTTGGATTGAAAGTTGCCCGATTTTGAGACTCGATGTGGCTGTTGGTTGCTTTACCCACAACTCCGCTCCTCGTTCTCTTGGCGCTGATCGTAGCGAGTTTCTTCTTCGCACTCGCCGAGTCCGCCCTGTTTTCCCTGGGGACTTGGCGCGCGCGGCGTCTTGTCGAATCGGGCCGTCGGGGGAGTGAACGGGTCGGTGCCCTTCTGGCGCAGCCATCGGATGTTCTGGCAGCCATCGCTCTGGGCAATACCCTGTCCAATTCTCTCCTTGTGGCGCTGACCATTGGCGGTGGGTTGGCTTTGGACCCTGGAATCCCCGGGATTTGGTGGGCTGCATTGGGGTTGCTGCTGCTGCTGCTGACTTGCGAAGTGACTCCCAAGGCATTGGGTGTTCGCAGCCCTGAGACTTGGGCGCTCCGGGTTGCTGAACCGCTGTGGTTCTTTGTCAGCCTGACCCGTCCGGTCCGGAAGATCGCGCAAAGATGGGTGGACGGAGCCGTGGAGCGATTGGTTCCCAAGTCCGCCAAGGTTCAAGCGGGTGTGTCGGACGATGAATATGCCGATCTCATTGAACTGGCCCATCAGCAGGGAACCCTGGGAGCGGGCGAGAAGGAGATACTCCTGCAAGTGCTCTCTCTGGATGAGCGAACCGCGCGCGATGTGATGCAGCCTCGGGCCAGGATGGTTCTTTTGCCCGATGATTTGCCCATGGATCAGATGGTCGAAGAGGCTCGGAAATCCGGGCATCACTGGATCCCCCTGTACGACGAATCCCCGGACAATGTGGTGGGTGTCTTGAACACCCGAACACTGTTGCTCGATGCCCACGCGGACCTCTTCATGGCGATGGAGTTTCCGTCCTTCGTTCCAGAGAGCATGAATCTTCTGAAACTCTTCGAAGCCATGCAGCGACAGCACCGCGGCGTGGCCATCGTTCTCGATGAGTATGGAAGCACGGCTGGATTGCTGACCTTGCAAGATATTCTGGTTTCCGTTGTCGGTCCCATCCGTCGAGAGGGGGAGGCTCAAGGTTTTGTCTTCGAGTGCCTTGCTCCGGGCCGATGGAGGGTCAATGGGGCCATGCGTCTCGATGATTTCCGCCGCGAGTATCCGGCACTGAATCCTCCCGATGATGTGGAAACTCTGGCGGGCCTTGTTTTGTGGCTCGCTGATGTGGTTCCGACCGTGGGAGAGGTGTTTCGACATCAAGGCCTTCGGATCACAGTCAAACTGGCGGATGAACGACGGATTCGCGAGTTGCTGGTGGAAACGGAGGCGGCTCTGTGAACCACGAAGTGATGCATTGGGTTTCCATGGCGGGATGGCTGTTGGTGTCCTTTTTCCTCTCGGGCATGGAGGCCGGGGTGTTTGCTTTGAGTCGGTTGCGGGTGCGCCAAAGGGCTCGGGCGGGTAGCGGCAATGCCCGACGTTTGTTGGCCTACATGGATCGGCCGGAGGATTTCCTTTGGACCATTCTCGTTGGAAACACGGTGGCCAATTTTGCAGCCGTGGCCCTCATTTGGCAGGATCTTCAGAGTTGGGCTCGGGGACGTGAATGGATGTTGTGGCCGATGTTGTTGGCAACGGGCCTAGCGGTTTACCTCATTTGTGAATTGTTGCCCAAGCGCTTGTTCCAGCGCATGCCCAACCGCCTTTGTCTGTGGCTGTTGCCCGTCTTTGCCGCCATCCATTGGATGCTCTCACCTGCTGTCTTTCTGGTGGGTCGATTTGCCCAGGCGCTCCTCTGGGTGACAGGTGACCGTGCGCTCAGCAGCCGACTGTTTGCCAACCGGGACGAACTCAAGGCGTTGATCCAATCGAGCACGGGTGAATTGTCCAAGACAGAGCGCTCCCTCATCAACCGCGTGATCGACGCCCAGAACCTCACCCTCTCGCGTGTGGCCAAGCCGTTGGATTCGGCTCAATCCGTCACGGCTTCGGCGAGCCTTGAAGAGATTCGGGATTTGTGTCGACGGGAGGGGCGAACCCGAATGCCCGTTTGGAACACCCACGGATCCGGTCGAAGGATCGAGGGAATCATCAGCCTCAAGGATGTGCTGTATTCGGAGCAGAATGGTCGCCGCAAAACCGCCCGTGATTGGTTGCGGCCCGCCCTGTTCCTCGACGATTCCATGCGCATCGAGGAAGCCCTGAGGGTGTTTCAACGGTCTGGCGAACACCTGGCGATCGTCCGGGGCCCCGGAGGCGTTGAGATGGGGATCGTGACGCTTTCCGATGTCTTGGGCGCTTTGTTCCTGGAGGTCCAGTCATGAGCGAGCCTTCCTCATTTTTGGAAGTGGCGGGAAAACTATCACTGGCTCTGGCGCTGGTGGCTTTCAACGGGTTTTTCGTCGCGGCTGAATTCGCGTTGGTGAAGATCCGGGATACCCAGTTGGAAGGGTACATTCAGCGGCGTCACCGAAGGGCCGGGATGGTGCGTCACATCCTTTCCCACCTCGATGGGTATCTGAGCGCCTGCCAGTTGGGCATCACGCTTGCCAGTCTGGCCTTGGGTTGGGTCGCTGAACCTGTTTTTGCGGCACTTTTGGAGCCGGTCTTCGGATGGTTCCGGATTGAGTCGGAACGGTTGCGCCACCTGTTCTCGGCCTCGGTGGGCATCATGGTGGTGACCTTCTTCCATGTCGTGGTGGGTGAGCAGGCACCCAAATTCATCGCCATCAAGCGCCCACTACCGTCGTCGCTCTGGGTGGCTTATCCGCTCCATTGGTTCTATGTCCTGACCTATCCCCTGATCTGGGTTTTGAACTGGACCTCGCTCTGGGTGTTGCAACGCCTGGGGATCGAGTCCTCGGGCCACGGAGAGGTGCACTCCGAAGACGAACTGCGATTGATGCTCGGATCCACGCTGGCGGCCGGAGGCAGTTCGGTGTTGGCGCGGGAAATCGTCCAGAACTCCCTCGATCTTGGCCGCCGCCGGGTCCGCGAAGTGATGCGCCCGAGGCGGGAAATCGTGGCCTTGGATCTCCGACGATCCATTGCGGATTGCCTTCGGTTGGCCGATGAGACCCGGTACTCACGGTTTCCGTTGAGTGACGGTGGGGATCTCGACCGTTTGGTGGGCGTGGTGCACGCCAAGGACATCTACTTGCGACGAGACGTCAAAGGGTCCGCTTCCATTTTGCGATCCAGTTCCAAGCCAGTGATCTATGTCCCGGAAACCGCTCGGCTCGATCGTTTGCTGCAACTCTTCCTCGATCGGCGCCTCCATTTGGCTGTGGTGGTCGATGAGTACGGAAGCACCGTGGGCATGGTCACTCTGGAGAATGTCCTGGAGGAATTGGTTGGGCAGATCCAGGACGAGTTCGATCAGGAAAAGCCGCGCATCGAAGTGCTCGGGGCCTCTCAGTGGCGTCTGGATGGATCCCTCCCGCTGTTCGAACTGTCGGAGTTGGTCAAAGAATCGGTGGATGCTTCCGAGGTTCACACCGTGGGTGGCTGGATGACCGAACAATTGGGAGGCTTCGCCAAGATGGGGGACACCGTGGCCCTGGGTGCCTATCAACTCACTGTTTGCGAGTTGGATGGCATGCGGGTTTCGAGGGTGCTGCTACTTCAGACAACCTCTCCGGTTACTGGTTCTGGCGATGCAGAGCCAGGTCACTGATGCGAATGTTTACGAGTACAGTGTTGGACGAAAATTCCAACCAGCGCAACGAGGGTGACCGAGACTGCGACCGCAGCGCCACCCCAGCGCTTGGTGACCATCAAGGCAAAGATCTGGGTCAGGGTAAGAGCGAACCAGAATCTAGCGGGCCAGGGATTCGGTGCTTCAGGGATGGGCTTTTTCACCAGGAGCCAAACGCTGGCCGATAACAGGGCCAATCCCGTTCCCGCGATTTGAATCGTGCATCCGAGAAGCGAAGGATTCAGACCTACAGAAATTTGGGTCAAGCCGATGGACACGGCCGAGATCCCCGTCGTTCCCACGAGGACCCACACACCGTAACCGGTTTGTCCGCGCCATGGGCGGAGCAGGTAGCGGATGAGCCCACGGCTGCTGAGGATGTGGCTGAACCAGATCAGGACATTCAGCATCAGGGCAGCTCGAGAACGACTTCCTTGAGAGATCGCCAGAAGGGATCCAACGACGGAGATCAGCCCGGCAGCCGCGACCGTGTTCTGCGTGGGTAGCCAGCGGTGGGTTTCCATGGCGATGGCCCCAGTGAAACACGCCAGTAGCCAACCTGCTGGCGCCGCCCTCCCGGCTTCGATGGGGATTTGGATCGCAGCCCAGCTGAGAGCCGTTGCCCAACCCAGACCACGGCCCACCCATCGCAGGGACGTCGGTATGGGTTTCAGTGGAGCTCCCGGGTTGGACATGAGGCGGCCGTATTGAACACCAGACGGGCATCCCTGACCACCGGAAGCCTCTCCGACTCTTTCCGGCGGAGTTCGTGTGTTTGAACCATCGGCTTTCTTGTTCGCCGGAGGGCTTGGCGGTAATGTCGAATCCGTGACGCGTATCATCATCAATGGTTCCAAGGGGCGGATGGGTCAGGCACTGCTGGCGTGTGCCAAAGATCATCCGGAATTGCGGGTCGTTGCCGGGCTGGATGCCGGGGACGATCTTGCCTCGGTCCTGCCGCAGGCCGATGCGGTCATCGACTTCACCCACCACGATGCCACCGCCCATGTCGCTGCCCTGTGTGCGACCCATGGCAAGGCCTTAGTCATTGGCACCACGGGGCATAGCGAGGTTGAAAAAGCCGCAATCCGCTTGGCCGCGGCCAAGATCCCAATGGTCTGGGCTTCGAACTATTCGACCGGGGTCAACACGCTCTTCTGGTTAACCCGGAAAGCTGCCGAAATTCTCGGGCCATCCTTTGATCTGGAAGTCATCGAGACTCATCACCGGCTCAAAAAGGATGCACCCAGCGGAACCGCGACCACCTTGTTGGAAATTCTGGGAGACGTTCGCAAAGTTCAATTGGAGGAAGCCCTGCGTCACGGTCGCCATGGCATCGTTGGAGCGCGTACTCCCTCCGAGATCGGCATTCATGCGGTTCGCGGTGGTGATGTGGTAGGCGATCACACGGTTCTCTTTGCGGATGTCGGTGAGCGGGTGGAATTGACCCACAAGGCCAGCAGTCGGGACACGTTTGCACAGGGAGCACTGCGAGCCTCCGGTTGGGTGGTGGGCAAAGCTGCGGGCATTTACAGCATGCAGGATGTTCTGGGTTTGCACTGAGCCCGAAGGAGCATTTGAGCCTGATTCCTTGATCCCATGGTTTCCGAAACCGTTCAGGCCGTTGTCGCTTTTGGATCCAACCTGGGAGATTCAGCGTCCTTGATCTGTTGGGCGATGGATCGACTCGAAAGCCGATCAATAGGCCCATTGCTGCGCTCCTCCTTGTGGTCCAGCACCCCGGTGGATTGTCCACCCGGTTCACCCATCTTCACCAATGCTGTGGCCATTCTGACTCCTCCGCAGGGTGATTCACCAGAAGCGTGGTTGGACTTCTTGCAAACCGTTGAGAAGGAGGCAGGGCGGCGTCCCAAATTGGTGCACAACGAGTCGCGTCCCCTGGATTTGGATTTGATCGTCTGGGGAAACCAGACACGCAACACGAGGGAATTGATCCTGCCCCATCCTCGAGCCCAGGAGCGCCGTTTCGTGTTGCAACCCCTGGCAGAATTGGTTCCGGGCTACTGTTTTCCGGGCCAGTCTCTGTCGATCACCGATCTCCTTCATCGGCTCCCACCGGATGACCAACTCCGGGTTTGTGCTTCTCGAAAGTGATCGCGGCCCGCGGCGACGGTGTCATCTCAAGGTTGACGAGATGGCTCGTCGATAGAATCTGGAGCGCGTGAGACACGCTCCCATACCGTCCGCTCTCTTTGCCCAGAATCGAAAGCGCCTTCGTGCGATGTTGCCTCCGGGTGCGGTGGCCATTCTCAATGCCAATGATGTGCTTCCCACCAATGCCGATGGGACACTGAGGATGATGCCCAACACCGACCTGTTCTACCTCAGCGGTATCGAGCAGGAGGAGACCATCCTCGTGATTTTCCCGGATGCCGACGACGAGCGGATGCGGGAAATGGTGTTCCTGCGCGAGACCAGCGAGCTCATCGCCATTTGGGAGGGTCACAAGTTGACCAAGGTCCAGGCGACCGAGGTTTCCGGGATCCGCTCGATCCATTGGACAACGGATTTCCCGCGGATGCTCCACCGGTTGATGTGCGAGGCCCAGTCGGTCTGGCTCAACACCAACGAGCACAAGCGTGCAGTCGTCGAAGTGGAATCGCGGGATGTGCGATTCATCCGAGACCTGCGTTCCCGATATCCGCTGCATGATTTCCGACGTTTGGCTCCGTTGCTCCACACGCTCCGTGTGGTGAAGGATCCGATGGAGGTGGAGCTCATCCGCCATGCCTGTTCCATCACCCGGGCTGGCTTCGAGCGGGTGTGCCAATTCGTGGAACCGGGCGTCAACGAATGCGATGTGGAGGCGGAATTCGCCCATGAATTTGTCCGGCGTCGGGGCAGTTTCGCCTACAATCCGATCATCGGTGCGGGAAGGAATTCCTGCGTGCTGCATTATCTCGAAAACGATCAGGTGTGCCGGAGTGGCGATGTGTTGTTGCTCGACGTGGCAGCCAGTTACGCCAATTACAATTCAGACCTGACGCGTACCATCCCCGTCAATGGCCGCTTCACCCGTCGCCAGCGACAAGTGTACGACGCGGTGCTCCGGGTGCTGAGGGCTTCGACGGCCGGCCTCACTCCGGGGAAGCTGTGGAGTCAGTGGCAAGCAGAAGCCGAAGATCTGGTCGCTCAGGAATGCGTTGGGCTGGGTTTGCTGAAGCCGAAAGACCTCAAGGTCAAGGTGAGTGATCCCAGCAAGAAGCCGGTCAAGAAGTGGTTCATGCACGGCAACGGCCACCCGATTGGATTGGATGTCCATGACCTCGGGCACATGAGCCAACCGTTTGCTCCGGGTTGGGTGATGACTGTGGAACCGGCCATCTACATCCCGGAAGAAAACCTGGCCGTGCGTCTGGAGAACGATGTGCTGATCACGGAGAACGGGCCTGTCGACCTGATGGCGGATATCCCCATTGAGGCCGACGAAATCGAGGCGCTGATGAAGTGAGGGTGGAGTAAAATCCCTCAACTGAGTTCAACGCATGCGCTGGAGTTCCAGTTCAGGAATCAGCGCTTGGAGTTCGGTTTCGGCCGCTCTGAGGAGTTCTTCGATCAGTTCCCACTGACCGGTGGATGCCTCGTTTTCTAGTCGCCCAGCCGCGGCCCCCAATCGTCGGGCGCCGAGGTTGTTGGCGCTGCCTTTGAGGGTGTGGGCTGCCGATTGGACGCCCGCGGAATCCCGGCGGGCCGATGCGCTCTTGGCCTCCTCAAGACGAGAGGGTGTGTCGCGCAGGAAAAGGTCGATGATCTCGACAACGGGATCGGGCTCCCCCTCAAAGCGAAGGGTTCGCAGAGAATCGAGCAGGGACGGATCGAGCACAGGCATCGTGTCCGGGCGCGTGGATTCGCTGCCAGGCGGTTGGGACCTCTGTTGTGACGTATTTTGGGATGGATCTCCCATCCAGGTTGCCGGTGGGGCTCCAATGGCCCGGTTCAAAACCCCGGGGAGTTGGTCGAGATCCAATGGTTTGGTGAGAAATTCATCCATGCCGGCCGCGAGGCATTTCTCCCGATCACCGGCCATGGCATTGGCGGTCAGGGCGATCAGGAAAGCCGGTGGGCGGTTGCCCAATTTCCGATCTGCCTCCATGAGACGAATTTCCCTCGCCGTTTGATAGCCATCGAGTTCGGGCATTTGGCAATCCAGGAAGACCGCGTCAAAGGGTTCCCGGAGCAGGGCTTGCAAGGTTTCGCGACCATTGGATGCCACGGCAACGCTATGTCCGAGTCGTCGGAGTTGGGTCACGGCCAACTTCTGGTTCACCAGGTTGTCTTCAGCCAGCAGCAATCGTAATGAGCGCCCGTTGGGGTTGATGGTCAAAGGAAGGGCTTCCACCAAATTGGGGCTGCCCATGAGGCTTTCGCCTGCCGACAGCGCTCTCAGCGCTTCTCGAAGACGCGATTGTTTGAAGGGTTTGATGAGGTGCCCAGCGATGCCGACGGTGCGCAGCAAATTGGGGTCGGGTCGCTGGGAAACCGCCGCCACGAGGATGATGCGCACCGAGGCAATGGCCGCAATGCAGTGCACTTCATGGGCTACGGTCAGTCCGTCCATGTCGGGCAATTGCAAGGCGATGAAGGCGGCGTCAAAGGGAGTGCCTGACTCCGCGGCCTGAGCCAACGCATCAATCGCTGCTGCGGCCGTGGGCACGGAGGTCACGCAAGCTCCGCAAAGTCCCATCTCGTGGTGGAACGATGCGCACGTCGCCGGATGGGCATCAGCGATCAGCAATTTGAGGGGACTCTGAGTCGGCGCCGGAGGGCATGGGCTGACGATCTCGAAGAGCGCCGTCATGGTGAAGGTTGATCCGTGGCCCGGATCGCTGCTCACCTCGATGTCACCGCCCATCCTTCGTGCCAGTTCTCTTGAGATGGAGAGGCCCAGTCCGGTGCCACCGAAGCGTCGGGTGGTGGAACCGTCGGCTTGCGTGAACTCTTGGAAGATTCGGTTCAGTGCTGCCGGTTCGATGCCGATTCCGGTGTCCATCACGCGGCAGGCGATCCGGCAGCGAGCGGATTGGATTTCCAAGACATCGATGATCACCGTGACCTCGCCCTTCTGGGTGAACTTGATCGCATTGCCGAGCAAATTGGTCAGCACCTGTCGGATGCGACCCGGATCGCCGCGCAGCATCGCAGGCAGCGCGTGGTCGATCCGGGTGGCCACCTCGACGCCCTTGGCCTGGGCGATTTCCACCAGCAGCTCGACGGTGTCTTCAACGATGGGTCTCAGGTCGAACTCGATGTTTTCAAAGGCCAGTTTGCCACTCTCGATCTTGGAGAAATCGAGGATGTCATTGAGCACCTTGAGGAGATTCTGGGCGCTGTGCAGGACGGTGCCGGCATATTCTCGCTGCTCCGGATTGAGCGGGGTGTCGAGCAGGAGACGGGCGAAGCCGATGATGCCGTTCATCGGAGTGCGGATTTCGTGCGAGGTGTTCGCTAGGAACTGAGATTTGGCCCGAGCGGATTCGATGGCGACATCGCGGGCCGCGGCGAGTGCGGCATTGGCCTCGTTGAGATCCTTCTCGGCCTGCTTGCGGGCGGTGATGTCCTCAACCGTTCCTTCGTAGTACAGGAGCTTTCCAGTGGAGGCTTCACGGACCGCCCGTGCATTCTCACTGATCCAGATCTTCCGGCCATCCTTCCGGTACACCTCGCTGTCGAAGTGGTCGATCTTGTCGTTGCGGTTGAGCAGTTCTTCGAAGCGGTCGCGTTGTTTGGGATCAACGTAGAGTTGCTGCTCGATGTCGGTCCGGCTGGCCAAGAGTTCGTCGACGGTGTCGAAACCGTACATCTTGGCCAGAGCGAGATTGGCGTTGAGGTAACGGCCGTCGGGGGTGGTTTGGAAAATGCCGTCCACCGCGTTCTGGACCAACCCGCGGTAGTTGGCCTCGGTGCGCTCCAACTGTTCTCGAGCCGTCTGGAGTTCGGTGATGTCTCTCGAAAGACCGAAGGTGCCCACCACCTGCCCGTTGGGGGATCGCAGTGGCATCTTGCTCGTGAGGGCCCAGCGCACCCGGCCGCCGGGCAGGCTTTCCTTCTCGAGTCTCGCGAGGATGGGTTGGCCGGTCCGGAGGATCGTGAGTTCGTCCGAGCGTGCGGCGTCGGCGTATTGACGCTCGAAGAAATCGTGATCGGTCTTCCCGATCAGGTGACTCGGGTCCGGCACCCCGACCCGATCGGCGAGTGCTTGGCTGGCACGGGTGATCCGAGAATCGCGGTCCTTGAAATAAATGGCGTCGGGTGCGTGTTCGAGAAGGGCATGCAGCAGGTCGCGTTCATGGGCCAACTGTTCCTCCGCCCGTTTTTCCTGTGTGACTTCCCAAAAACTGCCCTGGATGCCGACCGGTTGACCGCTGGCATCGAGAAGCAGCGTCTTGATGACATGGAACCAGTGGCGCTGACCATCGGGGGTCACATTGACCTCGGTTTTTTCGACGGGATTGCCGCTGTTGATGACCTGCCGGTCGTCTTCGACATAGCGGCGGGCCAATTCTTCCGGGAACAGGTCGAAGTCGGTGACCCCGATGAGCTGACTCTGATGACGTTGGAGCGTACGGCAGAACGCGCCGTTGACGAAGGTGAAGCGACCGTTGAGGTCCTTGCGGAAGATATTCTGGGGCAGGGACTCCACCAGTGCCTGAAAATAGGCCTCGTTGTCGCGGAGCCGCGTCTCGGTCTGCCGTTGCTGTTCGGTGGTGGCCGCCAAATCGGTGGCCTGGCGCCGCAGCTCCAGATGGACGATCACCTGACGGGCGACGGTCTGAAGCCCGGCCCGTTGACCGGCATTGAGTCGCCTTGGAGATCGGTCCAGAACCGCGATGACGCCAGCGATACCGCCCGAGGGTACCCGCACTGGAAGGCAGGAAAGCCATCGCCAACCCTCGGGCAATTGGCCCGGTGCATCACGGATTTCAATCCAGTCGTGAATGCTGACGGCGGCCTGGGAAATGATCGGAAGAACCGCCTGGATGAATTCCGGGGAACAGCCGGTTTGGCCGACGGGTATCCAGCCGACGTGCTCATCGAGCGCGACAATGGCCGCCGGCGCGAAGCTGACCTGAGCCGCGAGGTTGGCCAGCTCATCGAGCGTGCCACCGGGTCTGGAGGCGGCGTTGATCATGGGCTCACATTACCCACCGCCCCCCAGGTTGGTCACCCGGAAAGGGCTGCATCGCATCCACCGGGATCCACCGGATCCGGCGGTTGCCTCAGTAGGGCAGGGGGAAACGGGCCGTCAGCGCCTTGACGCGATCCCGAACCTTGGCCGCCGTGGCGGGGTTGGCGATGTCGAGGAGCACCTCGCTGATCATGTCGGCGATGGCCATCATTTCCGGTTCGCGCATGCCGCGTGTGGTGACCGCCGGGGTTCCCAGGCGAACGCCGCTGCCTTCGAAAGGCGAACGCGTCTCGAACGGAATGGTGTTTTTGTTGGTCGTGATGCCAGCCACATCGAGGGCCAATTGGCATTGCTTGCCGGTCAACCCGCGGGCGCCGACATCGACGAGCATCAAGTGATTCTCGGTTCCGCCGCTGACGATGCGGAATCCATTGCGCTTCATGCCCTCACACAGTGCGGCCGCGTTGCGGACAATTTGTTGCTGGTAGGCCTGGAAACCCGGTTGCAGGGCTTCGTGGAAGCAAACGGCTTTGGCCGCGATGACATGCATCAGCGGGCCGCCCTGGATACCTGGGAACACCTGCGAGTCGATGGCCTTGGCGTACTGCGCCTTGCACAAGATGAGTCCGCCGCGCGGGCCGCGCAGGGTCTTGTGGGTGGTGGTGGTGACGAAGTCGGCATGCGGGACCGGGCTGGGATGAACCCCCGCCGCAACGAGGCCGGCGATGTGGGCGATGTCGGCCAAGAGCATCGCGCCAATCTCGCGGGCGATTTCACCCATGCGTTGGAAATCAATGCGGCGCGAGTAAGCGGAAGCTCCGACGGTGATCATCTTGGGCCGGTGCTCGCGGGCCATGTTGGCGAGCTGGTCGTAGTCGATGAGTTCGCTGTCCTTGCCGACGCCGTAGTGGACGATCTCGAAGAACTTGCCCGAGAAATTGGCCTTGTTGCCGTGGGTCAGGTGGCCGCCGTGGCTCAAGTCCATGGTCAGCAGCTTGTCGCCGGGCTTCAGCATGCTGAAGTAGACGGCCATGTTGGCCCCGGAGCCGGAGTGAGGCTGCACGTTGGCATGTTCGGCACCGAAGAGTTTTTTAGCCCGATCGATGGCCAGTTGCTCGGCCTCGTCGACATATTCACAACCGCCGTACCAACGCTTGCCCGGATAGCCTTCGGCATACTTGTTGGTGAGCACGCTGCCCTGAACCTCCATCACGGCCGGGCTGGTGAAATTCTCGCTGGCGATCAACTCGATGTTCTCGAGTTGGCGGGAACGTTCGTGGCGGATGATGTCGGCGATTTGCGGATCAACGGTGGCGAGTGATGTGGACATGTCTGGTTCGATCTTGTTCACGCGGCGCAGGTGGCGGCCGCCTTCAAAAGGGGTTTGGAGAAAGCTTTCGATGATTTGCAAGGCCTCGTCGGGGGAGACGAAGCGGGCGCCGAGACACAGGATGTTGGCGTCGTTGTGCTGCCGGGCCAGCGCCGCGCCCTCGAGATTATGCACCAGTGCCGCGCGGATGCCCGGAACCTTGTTGGCCGCGATGCTGATGCCCACGCCGGTGGAGCAGATGAGGATCCCGAAGTCGGCTTCACCCGAGGCCACCTTGCGGGCGACGGACTGGGCATGGTCGGGATAGTCGGTGGATTCGGGGCCGTGGGTGCCTTCATCCATCACCTGAACACCCATCTGGGACAAGACGGGTGCGAGAACCTTTTTGAGGGCGAAGCCGGCGTGGTCGGAACCCATCGCCACGATCATGGCTGGCCGGGTGGTCCCACCTTCCTGAATGAACCGAACCGCAGCATCGACCGCGTGTCGGATCTGGTCGCGGCATTCGATGTAGCCTTCCAACGGGCCGCCGATGGGGTCGTGGATGTCGAGGTCGAGATCACTGACGTCGTCTTCAAACTCGCGGAGAACGAAGAGCTTCTCGGCCGCCTCGGGGTAAAGCGAGACGATGCCTTCGACATGTCCGCGGGTGAGGCCGAAGATGTAGTCGGCCTCTCGCACCAAGCGTCCGGTGAGCATCTGGGCCCGGTGCTGTGAGATATCGAGCCCCATTTGACGAATGGCCGTGACCGAGTGCGGACTCACGGCTTGGCCGTTCAGGGCGTTGATGCCCGCAGAGACCACCTGCCAATCCGGTGAATCACCCAAGGCCTTGCGGGCCAGAGCGGTAGCCATGGGGCTGCGGCAGGTGTTGCCGGTGCAGACGAACAGCAGGGTCTTCATGCGCGGAAAGAATCAGACATCGGATGGTGTGGCTTCATGGAGTCCGGTCAACGCTGATGTCGATGGGGGGGGATTCCCGTCTTGATCGGAGATCGCATTCCGGTGCTGGTGAGTCTTCTTAGTGCTGACTCCAGCCCCAACGACGGCTGAGTGGCCAGAAGACCCAGCCTGATTTTCCGACGATGCGTTCCTGAGGGAAATCGGGCACCGGCCACATCCGGGAGTCGGAGCTGTTCATGGTGTTGTCCCCCAGGCAGAGGACATGACCAGGTCTCACGGTCACCTCGTCTTTGGAATTCCGGAAATTCGGGGTGCTGAGGGACATTGCCTCGAGGCGGGACTTCTGCTGAGCAAAGCGCCCGTTTTGGGAACTGTCGGCGGTAGCCAATGAGGCATTGGTGAATCCGCGCCATACTTTGACCTTTTCCTCAGCGATGGCGTTGAGTTGCTGCGCCGCCGAGGCATCCCGGCTGTGCTGGAGTTCGTACTCCGCCTCGTGGGTTGAGAACCAACTGCCTTCGGCAAAACCGATCCCATTCACGTGGCCGGAATAGCTGCTGGACGCCGGATGCTTGGCCGTGTCGAAGCCGTAGACGTCCGAGAAACCGGGAGTGGTGCTGTCCAAACGCTGTCCATTGATCACAACATGACGGTCGTCGCCGATCCGGACTTTTTCTCCTCCGAGGCCCACCAGTCGCTTGATGTAGTGGGTATTGGCCGTCATTCCGGGATGCTGCATCGATTTGAAGACGACCGTGTCGCCGCGCTGCGGATTGCGGAAGTTGTAGGTGAGTCGGTCGACCATGAGACGGTCGCCCGATTTGACGCGGCAGCGGATGATGGGCTCGCCTTTCTTGAAGGAGCGCTGGGGCAATGTGCCATGATCATTGGCCAAGCCCATGTGGCGCATGAAGTCACTGGGACCCTCGCTCATGGAGGTGCTCACGGTGTAGACAGTGCGCCCGACCTCAACATCGAAGGATTTGCGGACAAGGCCGTTGATTCCTCCGGATCGGGCTGACGGACCAACCCCGCCTAATTCTCCGTCATCGAGGGCGATGACCTCATAATAGTGGTAACCGAAGAGCGCCCATTCGACAGCCTGGACCGCCAGATTCGGAACCGATCCGCCATTGTAGCGCAGGTCTTCGCAGGTGATGCCGTTGAAGGTCGGTTGGGCCGATCCCGTGGGAATGGCCATCGGCTGAAAGTAGAATTGTCGGAATGCGAACAGCACGATCCCCATGGTGAGGAGGCTTTCCACATTCTCGCGCATGGAGGCGTGCGGATAGGCCAACAGGGACGTTTGAGCCGTGGCTTCCACCCGGGTCATGGCGGCCGTGATGTCCTCACGCGTTCCGCTGGACCGCATGGATTCCAAGTGCTGGATGGCCGCCTCCAACTCGGTGATGCGGGCAGGGGTCAGCAGGTCGCGCTGGTGGTCCAGGATCTTCTGAGCCTGTTCGGCCAGGTGACCCGCCTCGCGATAGCTCTTCCAGAATACGTGGCGGAATAGTGACATGCGGCGTTGGAAAGGTCCGGGAATTCAGCCCGAGGATCTAGTGAAAATCGAGATCGTCCGAGGCTCTGTTTTCCAAGGTTTCAGTCCTGAACACAGTTTGCTTCCTAGCCGGCGGTGAATCCGACAGGGTCACGCGCAGTGAAGCTCTTGTTTTTGGGGGATATCGTGGGTGAACCCGGTCGTCGTGCCGTCCGAATGCTGCTGGAAGATCTGGTAGAGCGGGAGGGTATCGATTTCGTGGTGGCCAACGGTGAGAATAGCGCAGGCGGGAATGGCATCACCGCAGGCATCGCCTCGGAATTATTCGGCTACGGCGTGGATATCATCACCACGGGCGACCATGTCTGGGACCAAAAGGAAACGGCTTCGTTCCTGACCACCGAATCCCGTGTCTTGCGCCCGGCCAATTATCCGCCGGGAGTTCCTGGCAGCGGGGTGATTGTTTGGAACAAGCCCGGTTTGCCTCCCGTGGCCGTGTTGAACCTCCAAGCCCGGACATTCATGCCTTCCTTGGAAAACCCCTTTCTGCTGGCGCAATCCGAGGTGGCCCGTCTGCGAACCGCCACCCGGATCATCCTGGTGGACTTCCATGGTGAGGCGACCTCGGAAAAGATCGCCATGGGCCGGATGCTCGACGGATCGGTGTCGGCCGTGATCGGTACTCACACCCATGTGCAAACGGCGGATGAACAAGTCTTCCCAGGGGGCACCGCTTACCTCACCGACGCCGGATTCACCGGCCCTCATGATTCCGTATTGGGTAGGCAAATTGAGCCCGTGCTGAAACGGTTCCAGACCGGCTTGCCGCAGCGCTTCGAGGTCGCCAATGGTCAGGTGCGTCTTCAAGGCGCCTTGGTGGACATCGACCCGGCAACGGGGCGTGCGAAATCCATCCGTCGCATCTCGGAGTTGTTGGACTGATTCATACCATCCAGCGAAGCATCGCCCGCCATGGCTCGAGTTTCAAAAACCCAATGGAGTTTTGCTGGCGACCTGTTTCCCGAGGCAGGCCAGAAGCCAACGGAGTCGGTGAGTGAACTGACCCAAAAGCTCAAGCAGCAGTTGGAGAGCGGGTTTGCCGATCGACGCGTGGCCGGTGAGGTTTCGAATTTTCGTCTGCAAGGTTCCGGTCACGCTTATTTCGTCCTCAAGGATGCCGGCGCCCAATTGAGTTGCGTGCTGTTCCGTGGACAAGGCGGTGCGGGTCGGGCCGCTCTCCGGGATGGCGCACAAGTGGTTCTCGGGGGCGACATCACGGTCTACGAGCCTCGCGGCAACTACCAACTGCGCGTCACGTCTGTGGAAGTGCAGGGGGTGGGGGCGTTGCAGGCCGCCTTCGAGCGACTGAAGGAAAAGCTGTCTGCAGAGGGGCTTTTTGATGCCGCCCGTAAACGACCCATTCCCCGGTATCCGGGTCGCATCGGGCTGGTGACTTCGGCGACCGGTGCGGCCATCCAGGATGTACTGCATGTGCTGTCCCGACGGTTCTGTCCTGAGGTGATCCTCGATCCGGTTCGGGTGCAGGGATCAGGTGCGGCGCAGGAAATCGCTGCCGCCATCGGTCGTCTGAACCGCTTTTCCAAGTCGGTACAGCCATTGGATGTCATCCTGGTGACCCGCGGCGGTGGTTCTTTAGAAGACTTGTGGTGTTTCAATGAAGAGGCGGTGGCCCGGGCCATCGCCGGTTCGGAGGTTCCGGTCGTTTCGGCCGTGGGCCATGAGATCGATTTCACCATCTCGGATTTCGTGGCCGATTTTCGAGCAGCCACTCCCAGCGCCGCTGCAGAAATCCTGACCCAAGATTGGGTGGACAGCCGGGACTTTGTGGAATCGGCCGGACGTCGTCTCGCGCTGTTGGCGCAACGCCGGTTGGAACGTTCCCGAACCGGCATGGAGGGTTGGGTTCGACGTTGGAGTCGGTTGCACCCGAGGCGGCGCTTGGAGGCGCGGTCCCAACGTCTGGACGATGCGGTGGAGTCCCTGCGCCGCGAGGTCGCCCGATCGGTTCGCATTCTCGGTCGGGTTCTGGACGGCCATCGTCAGCGGATGCTCTCTCAGCGCCCTCGGATGCGGGTGAAAGTGGGACAGCAGGAGTTGTTGCGACTGCGCTCGGCCTTGGCAGCGATTCCAAGTCGGGAGGTGCTGCGTCGCCGCCAACGATTGGATGGCTTGGTGGCCCGGTTGCGGTTGCTGTCGCCTCAGAATGTCTTGGACCGAGGATACTCGCTGACCCTCGATGCGGAAACCGGTGCGGTCGTGCGGGATGTCAGTGGCCTCATTCCCGGAAAACGACTCCACACACGACTTCAATCCGGTGAGGTGTCCAGCGTGGTCACCCGCGTGCTCGATGGAGTTTCCTCGGACCCTTCGTTGAAGTGATCTCCTCCTTGAATTGGGGGCCGCTGTTGGGATTTCATTGGGAAGAATTCAAGACTTCACCGTGAAACAATTCTCCACTCCTCACCTCGTCCTTGCAGCCGCTTTGATCGCCATCGCGAGCGGATGCGCTTCCACCTCCCAATCCAAGGCCACCCTGTCTGTCGAGCAGATCATGGAAGATGGCTTTGAGGGCAAGGAGTCGTTGAGCGCCCGCATCTCGAAGGGGCAGGGCAACGAGGCCGACTTCAAGAAGATGGCGATGCTCACCAAGGAGTTGGCGTTGAACAAACCCAGCAAGGGCGATCTGGCCAGCTGGACCGAGAAGACCCAGGCCCTTCAAGCCGCTGCCGATTCGCTGGTCGCCGGCAAGCCCGGTGCTCTGGATGGCTTCAAGTCGGCGGTGAACTGCAAAGCCTGCCATTCCGTCCACAAGGGGGACTAACCCATTGGACGATTGATTTTGAGGCCACCTCCATCGGGTGGCCTTTTTTATTCAGACAGGCTCTCAAGCGAACCCGGCGGGAAAGATACCCAGCGGGTGGATGGTCTTCAGAGTTGTTTCAGGACAAAGGCGTCGGCATCGAACTCCGCAGTGCCGCTCTCGGCACGCAGTTCGGCATGCAGGAGGATTTCGCGGGGCGATTCACCATTGCCTCCTCGGGGTCCACCAGCCCAACGACGTCCCCCTTCGGCCCCTCGGGAAACGATCGTGATTTCACGCTGCAACAGGGTCCACTCGGTAGTGCCGGTGATGCCCTTGGACGGAGTGGCACCGTCCTCGAATCGTTGGCCTCGCCGAGCCCATTCGGCATCCAGGCAGGCTCCGAATCCGCTCACCGATCGGGTTCTTACCCGGCCTTCGAGTTGGTAGCGACCCGGGGCCAGCAGGACACGTTTTTGGAAGGAGGCCGTACCCTGGCCGGAGTCGGCGTGGATGCGCAGCAAGGGAGATCCGTCTTCCGCTGGAACGGTTGCCGCCGGAGTGGTGTCTCCCTCCGAGGAAGCGATCACCCAACCACTGAGGCGCATGCGGCCGTCGCTGTCGAATTCCCCGGGTTGAGGAGGTTGGTAGCGTTGACCGGCAAAGGCGGCCATCCGTTGCCGGATCCTCTGTCGGGTGGAGTCGACGGCGCGTTGAACGGGCGGCATCTCGGCCTCGCGCCCTTCCAAGACGAGTCGCTCCCGCAGTCGGATTTGCGCATTGGTGAAGACTCGGTCGACAAACTGAGCGGTGAAAACGGTGTTGGTCAGCTCCCGCATGCGCTGGCTCAGTTGATCAGCCACGGCCGGTATGGAGAAGAGCCGTTGACCAAGAAGGCTGCTCAAGGGAGGGGTGAACGAGCCACGCGGGTTTCGCCACAATTGATCCATCCCATGGGGCATCAGCACCAGACGGTCGGAATCAGGAGCGTGGTAAATCCGATAATTGTTGCGGTTGCGCAGGTATCCGTCCCAGTCGTCCAACTGGATTTGGAGGGCTCCTAGAGTGACAATGCGCTCGATATCCAGACGTTTGGAAACCTGCTCCAAACGCTCTGCGGGATTCTGCACCTCCAGAGTTTTGCGCAGAGCAGCGAGGTCAGCCCAATCGGCGACGCCTTCGCCGGAGTCCCGTTCAAGGTCGGCATCCAAGTCCTTCAGGAATCCGGGGTCGTAAAAATTTCCTTTGGAGGAACCGAAGTGCTGTTTCAGGAAGGCCTTGTCCCAGCCCCCTTTGAGCACATAAAGGCCGAGATAGCGCCCATTCAGCGACACCAGTGCCCGCGTTGCTCGTGGAGTAGGGACTCCGGAATGCAGGAACATTTCAGAAGCCAGGATCTCGTCGATTCGTGAGCCGTCTTGGACGGAATTGTTGAGGTGCAACTTGCGGTGGCCGAAACACGTCTGGCCGTCCTGGAGCTTGCCGAAGTTCAAGGTGAGGGCAGGCAAGTCATCCACTGGCCGGAAGCTTCCAGCTGCCCCCTTGAGGTGGATGGCGACATTGGTCCAAACCTGTCCGCCCGCCCGAATGGTCGCCGAGGCATCTTCATCCTTTTCCCGGTTCCAGGGGCCTCCCGATTTCCGGAGCTTGGCCAGATCTCCTCGACGCACTTGAACTTCCCAGTGAAGAACCGGCCCATCGAACAGGGGTTCGCGCAGGACTTCCGCACGCGACGCAGCGGCTTGGGCCGGGAGAGTTGCCCAGCTTAAGAACAGGACGACCCCAAGCAGCGTTTGGAGCACGCAGCGCATCGCGGGGTTTCTATGGATGGGCATCTCGGGATCAGGGTGAGTTGATCAAACAAAAGCCCCGCCGGGTGGGCGGGGCTTTGTGTTTCGCTTTCAGACGAGGGCTTCTTCGCCCTCGAGAAAACCGTTGAGCTGACGCAGACGGGTCGGGTGCCGCATCTTGCGGAGCGCCTTGGCCTCGATCTGGCGGATACGTTCACGGGTCACCTTGAACTGCTTGCCCACTTCTTCGAGCGTGCGGCTGTAGCCGTCCAGCAATCCGAAGCGCAGCTCGAGCACCTTGCGTTCGCGTTCAGTGAGAGAGTCCAGCACGTCTGCCAGCTTCGACTTGAGCAGGCTATAGCTGGTCATGTCCGACGGATTTTCAGCGGCCTTGTCTTCGATGAAGTCACCGAAGTTGGTGTCGTCTGAATCGCCGACGGGGCTTTGCAGAGAGATCGGCTGCTGGGCCATCTTGAGAACGGCCCGAACGCGCTCGACCGGCATCTGCATTTCATCGGCGATTTCCTCGGGTGTTGGTTCACGACCGAAATCTTGGATCAACTGCTTCTGCACACGCATCAGCTTGTTGATCGTTTCGATCATGTGCACCGGGATGCGGATCGTTCGCGCCTGGTCGGCGATGGAACGGGTGATCGCCTGACGGATCCACCAGGTCGCGTAGGTCGAGAACTTGTAGCCGCGGCGGTACTCGAACTTCTCCACGGCCTTCATGAGGCCCATGTTGCCCTCCTGGATGAGGTCGAGGAACGAAAGACCGCGGTTCGTGTATTTCTTGGCGATGGAGATCACCAGTCGCAGGTTGGCTTCAACCATCTCGGTCTTGGCCTGCAGAGCCTTCCGCTCGAAGTGCTTCAGCTGACTGAATGCGTTGGTGTACTCGTCGAGCGACATGCGCACGAACTCTTCCAGCGCTTTGATCTTCCGCTCCTCCGCATGGATGATGGCCTGTGCCTGAGCCGAACGCTTGTGGGCGTCGAGTTCCTTGATGGAGCGGACGGAGGTCTGGAACTTCTCGTGGATGTTCTCCGCAACCAGAGACATTTCCTCGATGACCTTCTGCTTGTAGTAGAACTTCGGAAAGGACTTCTGGAGCTTGTCGTCGAGCTTCTTGAATTCGACGAGAATCTTCTCCCGCTTGGTCTTGGACTCCTGCTCCTGGAGCTCGCGCCAATACTCATCCACTTGCTGGTCGATGCCGCGGACGTCCTTGGTGAGCTTGCGGAGGGTCTTGAGGTGTTCTTCGCGGACCTCGATCTTCTTGTCGACGATGACCCGGTCAAATCGCTCCTTAGGCGGCTCCGACGTCAGCTTCTCAGCCAAGGCGATGTGCTCTTTACCGGAGAAACCAAAGGAATAGATGATCCGCTTGACCTCGTTTTCGTTCTCCTCGATGCGCTTGGAGATTTCAACTTCCTGCTCGCGAGTGAGCAGAGGGACCTGGCCCATCTGCTTGAGGTACATGCGGACGGGGTCGTCCAGAATATCGAGGCGTGACTTGTCTTCCTCTTCCTCTTGTTCAGCCGCCTTGGGGCGATCCACTTCCGCTTGGTCGACGATCTCAATCTCCAGATTGCGGAGCTTGATGTAGATCTCGTCCATTTCCTCAGGGGACATGGGCGTGTCAGCCAGGACATCACCGATGTCGCTGTGGGTGAGGTAACCCTGTTCCTGAGACTGGCGGACCAACTCCTTGATCTTCTCGGTGATGTCCACACCGGAAGCATTCTTGATGGTGCCAATGTTGGGAGAGGGACCATCGCCATCGCCGGCGGCCAACTGAGCCAACTGGCTGGCCGTGGGTCCGATGGGCATGGGTGGTTCCTTCGGAACGACGATATCCATCTCGCCCTCGCCGTTGTCGGCGGACCTCTTGGGGCGGCGATCGCTCTTGTCGGACTTGGAAGCCGATGAGGCCTTCACCGGCTTGGAAGGCTTGGTCGGTTTCGCAGTGGGCGCTTCCTTGATCGGCTTGGTCGTTTTGGCAACAGCAGGGGCCTCCTTTACCGCAACTGCCTTCGGAGGAGGCGTTTTGGCAACGGTAGCCTTGGGGACGGAAGCTTTCGAAGCGGGAGCCTTCGGGGAAGAAGCTTTTGTAGGGGCTGCAGTAGCTACGGGGGCTGCCTTCTTGGTCGGCACCGCTGCCTTGGACGGAGCCTTGGCAGTCACCGTAGTAGGTGCCTTTGGCTTGGTAGGCGTAGTCGGCCTCTCCGACTTAGCCGGAGGCGGCGGAGACTTCTTGGAAGGGGCCTTGACCGCGGGCTTCTTCTCTTTCGTCTTGGACATAGTAGCGAGGCTGCGCGATGCGCGAAGCCGATTAAGCAGGTCAAGGTGATGAAGGGGTACCGCTAAGTCAAGCGATGGGTCATAACCAAAGTGCGACGATAGGCAGATCCGATGAAACGGTGACCTTGGGATTGGGGTCGGGGCATTCGACCAGTTCGACCGGTGCACCGATGAGTTCGCAGGCCGCGGTGTCGTCGGTTACGTTGAGCCCACGTGCTTGCACTTCGGAGAGCGCTTGTTGGATCACGGGTAGACGAAAGCACTGAGGGGTCTGAACAGACCACAGTCGGGAACGGTCCAGATGTCGGACCACACGTTGCTGGTTGTCGGCTTCTTTGAACGTGTCGACGGCGCGTTGTGCGGCCACCGCGGCGCCGGTCCGCTTGGCCGATTCCAAACAGCGTGAAATGGTGTTGTCGCTGGTACACGGGCGCGCGCCATCTTGAATGGCGATGATCTCGGTACTGCTCGGGACTCGGATCAGGCCGTTCCACACGGAGTCTTGCCGTTCAGCCCCGCCTGGAACCAGCGTGTAGGGTTTCCGTATGTCCAAGCGGGTGGCCAATTCCTCGAAATCCGCCTCAAGTCCGGGTCGGACCACCAGACAGAGGTGATGGATTTCTGGATGCCGATCAAACCGACGCCAAGTATGGGCAACCACCGGAAGGCCGGCCACCTCGAGGAACAATTTGTCAATCCCAGGCCCCATCCGGGTTCCACGACCGGCGGCCACGATGATGGCGGTGTTCATGTGAAAAAGGCGCGGCCATGGCCGCGCCTTTGAAGCTTTTGAGTTTTGACGACGATTACTTCTTCTCAGCCTTGTTTTCGTCGGCCTTCTTGGGGTCCTTGGCCTCTGTTTTTGGGGCGTCGGTCTTGGCGGAATCCGGCGGGGCGGTGGCGGCCAGAGCCTTGGCAACCGAATCGCTCAAATCGCTTTCGCCGCCTGCCAACGTGGTGAAAATGACCACCGGCGTGCCATTGGCTGATTGGGCGGAAATATCGAGCACCGTGTTGTAGCCGCCGGCCTTGGACTTCTCTTCGATCACCCCGCGCACGTCGCGCAGAATGGACTCACGGACACGCCCCCGCTGTTCCATCAGGGCGCGCTGGCTGTTGCCCTGGAATTGCTTGATGTTGTTTTCCATCTCCATGATGTCCTTGCGCTTCTTATCCAGATCCTTGCGGCGCTTCTCGGATTCTTCCTTGGAGAGGGCGGGGTCGTTGGCAGCCTCGATTTGCTTACCGAACTCCTCGTTGGCCTTCTTGTAGTCGTCGTACATCGACTGGCCCATCTTCTCGAATTCCGAGAGGCGGTCCTTGATCTGGATGTCCGCCTGCTTTGTTCTCCAGAATTCGTCAAACACCTTGGTCAGGTTGATCACTCCGACCTTGCCTTGGGCGAGTGCGGTGGTGCTCAGCAAGGAGGCAGTGATGGCTGCGGCGAGGGTGAGTGCAGTTCGATTCATGCGTTCTAGGTTAGATCCAACTTGGGCAAACTTTCAAAAGTCTCGGGTCCAGCCAACGCCAAACTGGAACTTGCCACCGCTGCCGGTGTCAGGTCCGCGGGTGATGGGGATACCGTAGTCGAGGCGTAACGGGCCGATCGGCAGGTTGAGGCGGATGCCCACACCCCAGTTGTCGTTGTAAAGCCCCGTGTTGCCGCGAATCAATGGATTGCCGATGGCATCCGTCGCTGCGGAGTCTGGCGCGAAGCTGTAGGCACCGGGATAGACCATACCGATGTCATAGAACATGGCGAATCGCAGTCGTTCAATAATCGGGATGCTGTACTCCGTGGAACTGAACCAGTAGGTGCTGCCGCCGACCGGTTCGCTTGAGTAGTACTCGCGAGGGCCGACGGACCGGAATTTGTAGCCGCGCAGGTTGTAGAGACCGCCCAGGAACCATCGGTCGAAGAGCGGTACCCGAGTGGAATCGCCGTAGTAATCGACAACGCCGATGCGGCCGGTGAACTCCACGATGTGGCCTTCGAAGATGTCCTTGGCGACACCGGCATCGTCGAGGAGGCGCTCGGGACTCCAGTATTGGGAAACGCGGGCTTCGAGTTTGTAGAAGTCGCTGTCTCCGCCGAAGGGGCCGCCGACCAGTTCACCCAGTACCTCGGCGCGGTGACCGCGGGTGGGCATCTGGAAGTTGTTCCGGGTGTCGTGGGCCAGTGATGTGCCGAAGCGGGAGACCAAGCGGCTGCCTTCTTCAGCCAAGATGGCACTGCCGAATTTCTGTTGTTGGAGCCGGTAGCTGTCCGAGAAACGGATCTGGATGTTCTCGAGGGTGTAGCTGACGTTGCCGATGAAGTTCTTGGGCAACTGACGGGTCAGGCCGATGCGGGAACCCGTTTGGCGCTGGTTGTAGTTGTCGGACAGGAAGTTCAGGTCGCGGTGGTACAGGTCGACGCTCAGGGAGAGGCGTTTACCCAAAAACCACGGTTCGACGAACGTGGCCACGTAGTCTTGACGTCGGGAGCCCATCTGGGCGCGCAAGCGGGCCTTTTGGCCACCACCGGTGAAGTAGGGCGGGTTGCTGATGTCGAAGTTTCCTTGGCTGACTTCAACGAATCCAATCACGGAATCCACCGAGCTGAATCCGGCGCCGAGTGCGACGTTTCCGGTGTTCTTCTCTTCGACAGAAATGACCAGATTTTTCCGGTTCGGGACGTCGGTGGGCTCGGGTTTCGCTTCCACCTTGTTGAAAAACTGCATCTGCTCGAGGCGGCTCTTCGAAACCTTGGCCCGGACCATGTCGAAGGTCTCGCCCGGCGTGATGGCCAACTCGCGGCGAATGACCTTGTCCTTGGTCTTTTCGTTGCCTTGGATCTCGACTTTCTCGACGTAGAACTTGTCGCCCTCTTGGATGCTGTACTTCAGGTCGAGGGTTCCTTTTTCGACATTGGCGATTTGCTCCGCCTTGGCACGGGACTCGATGTAACCCCGGGCACCATAGAAGCTCTCAATGGCCTCGGTGTCCTTATAGAGCTTTTTCGGTGAGAAGATCTCACCCTCCTTCAACTGCAGACCCCGCTTGGTCTTCTCGCCGTCCTTGGAGGTGAGGTTCTGGGTGATTTGCTGCTGGCTGAACAGCTCGTTGCCCTCGAACGTGACACCTCCGACCTTGTACTGCGGGCCTTCGGAGACCGGAAGATGCAAGATCAGGTTATTGGTCTTGGGGTATTCGAACCGAGGCTCCTTGAGCTCCATGTCGATGAAGCCCTTGTCGGAGTAGAATTCCCGGAGCTTGTCCTTGTCTTCCTCGAAGACGTCGTCCTTGAAGCGGCCGGAACCGGTGATCCAGGAGAACATCCACCAACGGCGGGTCTTGATGACCTTGCGGAGTTTGCGCTGCTTGAAGGACGGGGCCTCCTCAAAGATGACGTCCTTGATTTTGACCTTGGGCGCTTCTTGGATCTCGAAAGTGACAATACCTCGACCGAGGGATTCGGTGATGCTCGGCTTGTAATCGACGGTGGTCCGTTGCAGGCCCGCCTTCTGATACATCTTGAGGACGGCTTGGGCATCGTTGAAGAGCTTCCGCTCATCCATGGGCTCGCCACTCTTCGATGTGAGTTTCTTGCGCAGCTTGGAGGCCGAGTACTTCTTGTTGCCTGAGAAGCGGATCTCGGTGATCAGCGGCCGACCCTGGACGACGTAGGTGAGCGTGTATTCCTTGGGGACCCGGGTCCCGTTGGCGGCCAGTTCGGTGGACGTGATGTCTTCGGTGACCCGGATGTTGTAGAAATAGGAGGTCCCGTAGAGGTTCTTGATGTCGTCATCGACTGCGAACCGACTATAGGCCTCGCCCTCCTTGACCCGGATGTTGGCCCGGATGAGCTCTTCGCTGACGGCGGCGGGTCCGACGTGCTTGATGACGATCTTACGGACGACGGGTGCATCCTCGGCGGCCGCCAATTGGAGGCAGGCCACGAGGATGGCGCACAGCCGCAGGCTGCGGTTCTTGATGAGTTTCATCAGCAGTTAGTCTTCGGCGTCGATCTTCGCCGCACTCTCGAACCGTGTGAAGCTCTTAAAGAAGGTCAATCGGACATCGCCGGTAGGGCCATTACGCTGTTTGGCGATGAGGAGGTTGACGGGATGGGATTCCACCGGTTGGCGTGTATCGGAGATGTCTTCTTCTTCCTCCGCTGGCTTGTAGAGCAAGCCGACGACGTCCGCATCCTGCTCAATAGCTCCGGATTCGCGAAGATCAGAGAGTCGGGGTTTGCGGTTTTTGTCCTTTTCCAGTTCGCGGTTGAGCTGGGACAGAACGATCACCGGGACATTCAATTCCTTGGCCAGAGCCTTCACACCGTTGGAGATGTCGGAGATTTCCTGCTGGCGGTTGTCCTGAGCTTTCTTGGAGTCCGAATGCATCAACTGGAGGTAGTCGATGATGATGAGCTTGATCTTGTGCTGTTGCCACATGCGGCGAGCCCGGGCGCGGAGCTGCAGGATCGAGAGACCCGGCGTGTCGTCGATGTGCAGGGGACTCTTGGCCATCTTGGCGGCGGCGCCGGTGAGCTTTTTGAAATCCTGTTCGGCCATGAACCCTTCGCGAATGGATCGGGCGTTGACCCGAGCCAGCGAGCACAACATACGCATGACCAGCGATTCGGAGGTCATTTCCAGGCTGAACACACCGACGGGCTGCCGCTCGTTGATGACCACGTGCTCGGCGATGTTCATCACCAGCGAGGTCTTGCCCATCGAAGGACGGGCCGCGATGACGATCATTTCCCCGCCATTCATGCCGCTGGTCATCTTGTCATAGTCCGAGAAACCGGTGGGCAAGCCCGTGAGGCCTCCGGCCCGCTGGTGGAACTCTTGGATCATGTCGATAGCCCCGCGCACGAGGTCCTTCATCGGCTTGATGGTCGTGGTTTCCCGGTCCTCGCTGATGCGCAAGATGTCCCGTTCCACCTCGTCGAGCAGGGCGTCCACCTCTCCCTGATGCTCATAGACTCTGGCCACGACCGACGTGCACGCCGTGAGCATGCGTCGAAGGACCAGTTTTTCGCGGACGATCTCGAGGTAGTAGGAGAGGTTGGCCGCACTGGGTACGGCATCTTGCAGGCTGCTCAGATAAGCCAAGCCTCCAACACCTTCGAGTTGGTTGTTGTCCTTGAGCTTCTGCTGAACCGTGATGAGGTCGATGGGTTCCTTCTTGTCGTACATGTCGGCCAGCGTCTGATAGATCAACTGGTGACGCTGGTCGTAGAAGGTTTCGGCACCGGCTTTGAGAGTTTCGATGCACCCGCCCATGGCCTCGTTGGGGGAAAGGAGCACGCATCCGAGAACCCCTTGTTCAGCTTCGGTGGAGTGCGGGGGCAAGCGATCCAGCGAGGACAAGTCCAACTTCGGGCGAACCCGCCGGGACCTTTTGAAGTCAGGCCGGGGTTCATCCGAGCTGGATCCGCCACGCTCGTCTGGAAGGTCTTGCATGGGGTGGATTGAGAATCCGGGAGGCTTCGGGCGGAAGGAAAGATTGTGCCCAATGGGCCGCGAATAACTTGCTGTCGGAAGTGCTTGATTCTGGCCGATTTATGGCCCCGGTCATTCACCCGCCTTGTCAGGGGGGCGTTGGCTCCAAAACAGGGGCGACGTCAGGGCATCGCGGAACTGGCCCGGGGCCCTTTCAAGCGGCTGGTTCTGAGGGGGCGGAGGCTGAGGGTTCGGCGGGCGCTGGCGGCTCAGAAGGGGCGATTCGTTGGATGGGGCGGCCGAACCAGAGCATGAGTAGTCCCAGTCCGTGGAGGTTCGCATTCACTCCATCGTCCAGCAGGGCGCACAGCATCAAATCTACGCCGAGCAGTACGGTGGCCAAGAGTCGAGCCGTGAAGCCTCCTCGGACCACCCAGATACCCAGCACCGCAGACAGGATGAATCCTCCTCCGAAGAGTCCCCAACGGGCAGGCCGGGTATCGCCCAAAACAAAGCTCAGTGTTTCGATGGATTTCCAACCCCAAGTGCCACCCACCGACGTCATTTGGTCGAGGGTCAGGCCTCGAATGGCGCTTCCCAAACCCAGCAGGTACAACCCGAAAGCGGGTAGTTGGCTTCGGAGCCATGGGCTTGGTGAGAACTGACGGTGCATCGTTCGTTTTCGGGTGAGGTCCGTGCTTCTGGAATTACAAACCCTTCAAGATTTGCTTCAGGCGCTGCCAACCGGCCTCGCGGGCTTTTTTGTTTTCTGGGCTCCCGGCCGGATCTTCGCCGGCCCGCATGAAGCCGTGCCCCGCTCCCTCGTAAATCACCGGTTCGTAGACTTTACCGGCCTTTTTCATGAGCGACTCCGACTTCGGGATGGTGGCGTTGACGCGGGCATCGTTGCCGCCGTAGAAACCGTACACGGGAGATTGGATCTTGGCCAATTCCGGCTCGTTTTCACTGCCGGAACCATAGAACACAAAGCCCGCCTTCACGCCGGGATGGTTGCTGACGAAGCGGAAGGTTTGGGTTCCTCCCCAGCAGAAGCCGCCAACCGCCACCTTGCCATTGCAGGCCGGGAGTTTCTGAACGTAGTCGCTGGCCGCCTTCAAATCGGCGGTGACTTGATCGGGTGGGAGGGATCCGATCTTGGAGCGGGCGCCGTCGGGGCCTCCCAGTGATTCAGTGCCCCCGCCATTGGGGCCTGTTCCTGAAAGCAAATCCGGCGCGATGGCAATGTACCCGGCCTCGGCCAGTTGATCCGCCACGCCTCGGACCCAGTCGGTGAGTCCAAAGATCTCGTGGATCACGACCACCGCTGTGGCCTTGTCTTTGACTTCCGGATAAGCCACCCAGCAACGGACATCTCGGTTCCCGTGACGAACCGTGACCCATTCCAAATGGCGCGGTGATTTCTCCAAACGGGGTTTGGCCCAATCTTGAGCAAGGGCGAACCCACTCAGGCAGCAGAGCAATGTCAGGACGCGGAGAACGTGGGGTAACATGGGGGATGGGGTGGGGTTGGGGTTGGACAGGAAGACCTCGTGGTCAGCGCAGGAGTCGGTCTGCGAACTGCAAATAGAATTCCCAATCAACGGCCGTCAATGCATGAGCGCCGGGGCGGACATGGTAACCGACGGACTCGCCCACTGACACGTTGAGCGCCGGATAGTCAGGTCCGGGGAGTCCGTCTTTCCCGAGAAGCCGATACACTTCGCTGGCATGCCATCCCGAGAGGTATTCCCCCTTGGGATCGGCCCACCGGTCTTCTTCGGCGCTGGCGATGTACACGGGTCTTGGAGCGACCAGCGCCACCAATTCGTGCTGGTCCACCGGAAGGTCGGTGACCCGGTGGCTGTAGTCCTTGAAACGCCCATTGAACCAGTGGGGAAAGCTGGTGTTGATGCGCAAGGTGGTTTCGCCAAAGAAACGGCGCGCCAGAGCTGCCCCGCCTTCACCGGATTCGTTGGCGATCACCATCGCAAACCGGGGATCGCGCGCACCGGCCCAGAGAGCCGTCTTGCCGAGGCGGGAATGCCCGAGCACGGCGACTTTTCGACCATCGACGGTGGGATCGAGCTGGAGTTGATCCAAGGCCCGCGAAAGCGCCCAAGACCAGGTGGCAATGGCTCCCCAATCTCCAGGCTGGAACCGGTGTTCGGATCCCCCGGCCGCGGCCGCCCCTCGGAGCCCGTGTTTCCAGCCTCCGTCGAAATCAGCCTCGGCGTCTCCGTAATAGGCGGTGGCCAGCCCATAGCCGCGTTCCAGGATTCTTTCGATGGGCCATGCAGCCGCATCGCTTCCACGGCTGCCCTCGTTGGCCACATGGTTGGTGACGCCGCTGCGAGGCCGGTTGGCCACCCAACCGCGGGCCAGAGGGATGTCGGTTTCCGCGGTGATCGTATGGTTTCCGTCGAAGTTGAGTCCGAGGAATATCGGCACCGGTTTCGTGGCCGCAGCCGGGCGGTACACCAGCAAATCCAGAAGGATCGGGTGCGGGCCCTTCGATAGCGGGATTTGGATGCGCTGGCGGATGGCCTTACCTCCAAGTGCGTCCTTACGTGTTTCCACGATCCATCCGGGTGGACGAGGTAGGCCGGCTGGAATGCGTCCGTACACATGCTCTTCAAACAAGGACACCAGTTCCGCCCGCCGCCGTGGCCATTGCTGAGGTGAGGTGATGAGTTGGCCGTTTTGCCGGGTCAATGCTTCGGGCAATGTATAGGGCGGGACAGCACTCTCCACCTCATTGATGGGAACCGCCATGGGGGTCTGGGCTGCCCACGCGCCCAGGCAGAAACAACCCAGCCATCCAGTCCATGCCCGCAGGGAAATCATGGACTCGAGGGTCCTCAGCCAAGGGGTTCCCGGCAAGACCAGAGGGACTGGACCCTTGAAAGGCGGCGGGAGTGTTGGTTGGGAGATGCCACGCCACGGGCCTTTTCAGGCCCCGCCGACGACAGTGATGTTCATCGCCGACGGACGGTTCTCGAGGTCGATGATCAGGAAATCGGCTTCTGGGGTGCCGGTCGCTTTGAAGGGGGTTCCGTCGATCCGAACCCGGGCGTGGGGTGGGGTGTCCCAAAAGACGAGTTTCCAGTTGAGGATGCGGCTTTCGAATGATCCTTCGGACTCGCTGAATTGGAGACGGGTTGTGCGACCCTGACGGCGCAGGGTTATCCGCCGTTTGTGGAAAAAGCCCAACTCATGCTGCCGCGTGATGCCGTCGTCTTCGTACCAGTGGAACTCGCCTTCCGGACCGGGCCACAAATGCAGGGTAATGCTCGTGCTCGGAGTTTCCTGCGTGGAATTGCGGGCCTCGGTCAGCGGTAGAATCCCACCGGCGCGAACGTAGACCGGAATACGGTCTAGCGGGGTCGGTGCAAGAATGGGTCCACCGCCAACATGGCGTTCTCCGGTCCAGAAATCGTACCAGACATCCTTCGGCAAATAGACACTTCGGGCCGGGCAACCGGGTTCCAGCACCGGGGCGATCAAGACATCCCTTCCCAGCAAGAACTGGGAATTGCAGGCCACCGCGACGGGGTCGTTGGTGTAGTGGTAAAACAGGGGGCGCATCAATGGCTCGCCTGTGGTGGCCGCCCGCTGGCTCAGGCTGTAGAGCAGGGGAATGAGTTGATATCTCAGCCGGAGAGTTTCCCGGGCAATGGCTTCCACCTCGGGTCCGAAGGCCCACGGTTCTTGATCTCGTGTCCCGAGGTTGCTGTGGTTGCGGAAGAAGGGTGTGAAGGCCGCGAATTGCAGCCAGCGGACGAACAATTCGGGTGAAGCATTGCCCAGGAAACCACCGACATCGCCGCCGCAGAAGGGGACACCGCTGAGCGAGAGGTTGAGCAGCATGGGCAACGCGTCACGCAGGTGGTCCCAATGTGACGAGGTGTCTCCCGTCCAAACGATGGCATGCCGCTGGATGCCGGCATAGCCCGCGCGGGTCACCACGAAAGGCCGCTGGTCGGGTCGGTGTCGCAGCAGTCCGTCTCGGGAAGCCTGCGCCATGGCTTGCCCGTACAAATTGTGCACGGCGGCATGGGGTTGTGGTCCGCTATTGGTCTGGTGCATCGCATCCGGAGGAAGCGTTTTGTCGGGCCGGGCGAAGTTGGCCGGCTCGTTCATGTCGTTCCAGATGCCACTGATTCCCAGGTCGAGGAGGGCCCTTTGTTCATCGCCCCACCAATTCCGTACCTCGTGACGCAGAAAATCGGGGAACCGGGCCGCGCCGGGCCAAACTTCACCGAGTACGTCGGTTTTCCCATCGGCTGCCCGCACGAAGGCATCGTTTTGAATGCCGCGTTGGAGCACGGGGAAATCTGGGTCGTCTTTGACGGCGGGATCCACGATGGCCACGGTGCGGATGCCCTGCTGATGGAGTTTTCGGGTCATGGACCGTGGCTTGGGGAATCCCGAACCCACGGTGAAGACGCGGTACCCATCCATGTGGTGGATGTCGAGGTAGAGTGCGTCGCAAGGCATGTCCCGCCTCCGGAACTCCCGAGCCACAGCCTCGACACGGGCCTGTGTTTCGTAGCTGTACCGCGATTGGTGGTAGCCCAAAGCCCATTCCGGCGGCAGGGGCATGGTGCCCGTCAATTGGGCGTAGCGGGCCAGCACCGATTCCACGGTGGGACCTAGGAAGAGGTAAAGGTCGATGGGGCCTGAATCGGCCTTCAAACTCCAGCGGTTGGGGACTGTTGATCCGAGATCCCAGCGCTGGCGGCTCGAGTTGTCCCAGAAAAGTCCGGCCGCACGACCGTGCCTCAGGGATAATGCGAACGGAATGGACACATACAACGAGGGCAGGGCGGGGTGAATGGCCGGGGCGTGGCCCAGGACATCGATGTTCCAGAACTCCCGCACTGTGCCACGTCGATCGAGGGGGCCCGTGACCTCGCCCAATCCGAAAAGCGATTCGTGCTCGATGAGGTCGAGTGTGAGTTCCGGGGTTCCGTCAGCGGTGAACGACGTCAATCCAGGGCCGGCTGAAAACACCTCAAAGCCCTCGGAGTCATTCAATTGCCAAGACCCTCGACGATCCCAGGAAAAGACGCCGCATTCGGTGGCCAGACAATAACGGTGGCCGATGCGTTGGGTCGCGATTTCTGGGGTTTCCCAAGCACGCTCGACGATGGCATCCGAAGCCGGCGAAGGCGCAGAGGTATCGCGCTCCAGACGGAGACGGAACAGGTCAGGGGCTAGTGCCTCGATCAGCCCGGTGATACCAGCGGGGGTGGGCAGAAACATCATGCCTCAAGCCTTGTCGCCGGTGCTGCTGGAAGTCTTCACCTCGATGACGTCGTGCGGTGCGGCTTCCTTTTGACCCGCCGGGCTCACCTGGATGTACCGCGCCCGCTCCCGCAAGCTTGCCAAATTCGCAGCCCCCAAATAGCCCATGCCGGATTGGATACCACCGATGAGTTGTCCCACCACGGAATCGAGCGATGCAGCCACTTCCTTGAGTGCCTCGATGCCTTCGGCCGCTGCCTTGCGCGTGCTGTCTGCGCTGTGCCCATAGCGGGCAGCGGATCCCGCTTTCATGGCCGCGTGGCTGCCCATGCCGCGGTATTGTTTGTAGAGCTTTCCGTTGATTTCGACGATTTGCCCTGGGGCCTCGGGGCATCCGGCGAACATGCCTCCGCAAATCACACCTTGTGCCAGCGTCAGAGCCTTCACGATGTCACCGGATTTGGTGATGCCACCATCGGCCAGCAAGGTGACTCCACAGGCGGCCGCCGCTCGGGATGTGACGTAGAGGGCGGTGAGTTGGGGGATGCCGACACCGGCAACCACCCGGGTGGTGCAAATGGAACCGGGTCCTTGACCCACCTTGATCACATTGGCCCCGTTGGAGGCCAAGAACTCGACGCCGGCCGCGCTGGTCACGTTGCCGGCAATGATGGGCAGGTGGGCGAAGGCATCGCGAACGAGCTTCACAACCTCGCCGACACCGCGGCTGTGCCCATGCGCCGTGGAGACGGCCACGCAGTCCACACCACGATCGATGAGCGCTCCCACATGACCGATGACTCGGTCCCGGTCGATGCTGCCGTCCTTGCGGCGGATCGTGGAAAGGGCCGCACCGCAGAGCAGGCGGAATTGGGAATCCCGCGCCGGCTTCAGGGCCGCACCGGTTTCCTGGGTGATCCGCTCGATGTCGCTGAGAGTGAAGAGACCCTTGAGGCGGTCTTGATCGTCCACCACGAGCAGCTTGTGGATACCAAGGTTCTCGGTGAAGAAACGGTCGGCGCGGGCGATGGGGTCTGCTCCCAGCTCGCGCTCGGAGATGGTACGGACCTGGGCTCGGGGGGTGAGCGCCTCGGAGACTTTCCGATGGGCGTAACGCGGCTTGACGACGTGACCCGGTAGGAGTCCGAGCAAGGTTCCAACGGCATCGACGACCGGGAACGTGCTGAAGCTGAAGCGCTTCTTCTCAATCAGCTCGAGGACGTCACCAATGTGCTGCTCGGGATGGACACGGATGGGATCCTGGATAAGCCCATGCACGTGGTTCTTCACGCGCGACACCTCCGAGAGTTGCTCCTTCTCGGGCATGTTGTAGTGGATGAGCCCGAGTCCGCCGTTGAGGGCCATGGCGATGGCCATGCGGGCTTCGGTCACCGTGTCCATGTCGGCGGACACCAGAGGGATGTTCAGGTGCAGTCCATCGGCCAGGCGTGTGTCGATCTGGCTCTCTTTGGGGAGGATCTCCGTGTACAGGGTGGCCAGCGTGACGTCGTCGTAGGTCAGGGCCGTTCGGCTGTGTGCTGGGAAGAACCGGGAGGCCGGTTGATAGAACTCGGAATCGACCTCGTGGGCTGGGCTCGCGTCTGCCATGAGCGATGGTGGAAGGGCTCAGGCTTTGAGGCAAGGAAACTGAAATATTCCCCGGCGATTCGGTGGGTGAATCGGGCCCGCCCCGTCAACCGAGTGACTATTCCACCACCTTGGGAACCACAAACAAACCGCCGGCCTTGGCGGGGGCGTTCCGCATCGCTTCGTCGTGAGGCAGCGAACCAGTGACCACATCCGGTCGCGTGACATTCACCAGTGGGAACGCATGGGCTGTGGGTTCCACCTGCGAGACATCCACTTCCTTGAGCTTCTCGATATAGCCGAGGATGTTCGTCAACTGCTGGCCCAGGCGCTGTTCCTCATCGGGGGTGAGGGCAACCCGGGCCAGATTGGCAACGTATTGGATGTTGAAGTCGGACATGGGGTGATGGCTCGGATTACGGATTCGCGAAAAATTCAATCTTCACCAAACTTGGCATCCACCAGCGCGCACAGTTGGGTCATGGCCGCATGACAGTCGGCACCCGTGCAGACGATGCGCAATTTGCTCCCAGGACCGGCAGCCAGCATGAGCAGGCCCATGATGCTCTTCCCATTGATGGTTTCCCCATCCTTTTCAATGAAGACATCACAAGTGAATTGGCTCGCCAACTTCACGAAAGAGGCCGACGGACGAGCATGGATTCCCTGCCGGTTTTGAACCGTTACATCGCGGGACAGGGTGGTTTTATCGCCAGTGTTGGCGGCCGAACTCATGAGAGGAGGGTGTTTTGTTGCCGGAGATCTGCCAATCGGGAAATCAGATCGGGAAATCAGATCCGGCCGTTGATTGCTTTTGGATCAATGCGCCCCAGTTTGCAGGCGTTGCGCGTAGGATTTCGCCTCCCAGTTGTCCCAGGGGTTGATCTTCAGCGACTGCTCGACCAGCAACCGAGCCCGGTCTGAATCTCCCCGCACAATCAGGTTCCAACTGAGGGCGTTGAGCACGGCCACGTCGTTGGGCCCCAGCTTCAATGCCGACTCGAAGGAGTCAGAGGCCGACTTCAAATCGCCGAGCCATTGATGGCACAGCCCCATGGCCACCCGGGTCCGGGCATTGAACGGATCGAGTGCGGAGGACTTCTGCAGCCACAAGAGTGCTTCCTGTGCCTGCTTTTCCCAACCGGGTAGGCCTTGCCAGCTCAGGCGTCGCATTTCCTCGCCATACCAATAGGGCGTCATGGGGTTCCCCGGTGCGAGGGCGGCTGCTTGGGCTAGTTCTTGGAAGAACAGTTCGTCAACAGTGGAGCGTCGCTCGGCGCGTTTGAGGTGGGCGTCTTCGCGCGCTGCTGTGGCTCCGAGCGGGATCATCCAGTACAGGAGGCCGCCCATGACACCCGTAGCCACCAACCGGAGGGGCAAGTACGACTTGATCCAGAAGCGTTCCGTGGCAAATCGGGTGTTGGAAACCAGGATTCCCGACAAGATGGAGGCGGTCACCGCGATGGCGGGGATGTGCAAATTGAAATCAAAAAAACAGTGCGCTCCGAGCCCCGCCAAGCCGGCCACACTTCCGGCGAAGAAGGCTGTCCGGTTGCTTTGTTTGACCCCGAGGTCGGAGGAGCCCCGCTCGACATGACGGGAGGTGCGGTAAAGCCCGTATCCAAAGGCCACCAAACCCAAGCCGACGATGCCGGCACCCACGGCTCCGTATTCCACGAGGAGTTCCAAGTACTCGTTGTGGACATGTTGGGGACTGAGCGGTGTGGTGGGAGTCCGGTAGGCCGGAAAGCGGGTGTCGAATTGGCCGGGGCCAACCCCATTCAATCGATGGTCCGACCACATTTGCAAGGCGGGCTTCCAGAGCCATGCGCGGAAGAGTCCGCTGTCCTTTTTACCAGAGGTCGTCAGCGCATCGATGCGTGCGCGGGCTTTTTCGGACTGGATCAAAAAGGTGATCGAGCCGATGCAAAGCACCGCCATGAGTGCGGCCATCGGGATGCGATACTGCGGACGCCGGAGCAGCCAGAGCGAAAAGGTGGCGACAGCCACGCCGGCACCCAGCCAACCGCCGCGAGACATGGTGACGGCGATGCCTCCGAGCATCACCAGCGCCGCGTATCCAGCAATGATGCGTTGGACGGCTCCGCCTCGTCCGAGGAAGGCATGAGACAGTGCCAGCGGCATGAGCATGACCAAGAATGCCGCCAGGTGATTGGGGTTTACGAACGTGGCCCCGTAGCGTTTGTAGTAGACCAGCGGCTGTGTTTCCCAGAGCACCTTCTGGGAGTTTTGGGTGAATTGAACGATGGCGTATGCCGACGACAGGAGGCCGATGAGCAAAAGACCGTTCACGACCCATCCCGCCGTCTCTTGCCGGTGGAGATTGTGCAAGCTGATGAAGAAGGTCACCGCACAAAGTCCGATGAGGAAGACCTCCTGAAGCGCCCAGTATGGAACAGTGGCTTGGTGGGTTCTCCAGGCGGCGTAGCAGAAGAAGATCGCGACCGACCAGGTGACGGGCGGCAGAAGGAACCGGTGGGAGGGCTCGACCCAGATTCGTAGCGTCCAAACCAACCAAGCCAAACCGATGGCGGCAAATCCGATGCCGGCTTCTCGAGGGTTCACCCCGGCAAACCAAAAGGTCAGCCATGCCACAGTAAACAGCAGCAAACCGCCCACCAAACGCTCCAAAAGTTTGTCGAATGCCGAACTCGATCGCATGTGCGAGGGGAGCCTAGGAGACCGTCAAGGGCTTCGGGAAGGATTTAGCCCAAATTTTTCAAATCCGTGTCTTTTCGGAATCCTACAATTTCACCGAATGGTTAGTGCTCTACTGGGTGGGAGTTATTCGCCAAGACCCGCCGGCAGGCTATTGAGCCAACGCCACACTCGCAGCACTTCGGTGACACTCCAGGCCTGGGCGTCACAGCCACGGGGCAGGTGGGGGGCGTCCCCATCCAGGATTTCTGGCAATTGCCCGACACAGCCGCGCAACAAGTGGGAATCCACGCTGGTCAGGTAGGCTCGAGCGGCTTGGATGGCTGCGGGGCTTTGGGCGTAGGCCTTCACGAGGGCTTCGCAGAAACTGGGGAAGGTCCACAGCCAGGCCGTTCCATTGTGATAAGCCGGTTTGCGCCGGGTGTCTTCATCGCCGGCGTATTCGGACCAATACGGTTCCTCGGGATGGTTGAGCAGCCGTCCATGGTGCCAAATGGGCAGCGGCGGATAAACCGGCAACGGGGCCAGTGATCGAAGTGCGCCAGGTACCACGAGATACCGCTGGGCAGCCTCGACGGTGCGCCGAGCCTTCACTCCAACCACCAAATCGAGGGCGATGGCCAACAGGCAATTGCTCCTGAGGGCATTGTCCCGGACGGCGGTGGCAGCCGGTTGACCCTGGTGGCAATGCAAGCAGTCGGCGAACCAGCCGAGTTCTTCGATCCAGAACCGTTGGTGGAAGGAGGTTTCAGCACGCTGAGCCAGCAGCCCCCATCCCTCGGCGGATTCGGCGGGCGGGCATCCCAATCGATCCAGCAATCGAAGGAGGCGGATCCACAGCACCTGAATTTCCACCGGATAGCCCTGTCGGGGGGTGCCAGCCGGATGGTTGGTATCCATCCAGGTAAAGTGGCTGGGGCTCCAGACGAGCGCGCTGTCGGGATCGACGCGGATGCCCTGCGGAGTTCCTTTGAGATAACCGGAAGCAATGGACCGGAGCACGTCTTGAACGGTCCGGTTCTGGCGGTCGCCGGTGTTCAATGCAAAGACCGATTCTGCTCCTAAGGGATCGGTGGCGGCCAGTTCTTCGGCCACGATGCCGTACCACAGCGAGGCGTCGCTGGTCTCGCGGTTGGAGGCATTCTCGCCGTGGATGGAATTCGGCAGGGTTCCCAACTCCTCGAAACGACCGAAGGTGACCAGCAATTGACGGACTTCGGCAAACCGATCGGCGGCGATCAAACCTCGGGCGGCGATCAATGAATCGCGACCCCAATCCAGAAACCAGGGGTAACCGGCGATGACGCTCACGGAATCCGCACGTCGGACCACGAAGCTGGTGAGGGACCGACGCAGCAGGGTTTCCATGGCGCAGGTCGTGCTGCAGCCCAAAACGCCCTGGCGTCGCTGGACGAAGCTCTCCAATTGAGCGTTGGAAACCTCTTCGCTTTCCGCGGAGACGGTGATGGTGGAGGAGTTCCCCGGAGTGAGTGGGATCTCAAACCAGCCCGGGCTGTAGGCGTCGCCCGAGCCATTCATCCCACGACTGGATTCCAGCGGATGGGGAATGCCACGGCACCATTCCACAGCCGGGTGGAATCGACCTTGAGTCACCGACACTTGCACGCGGCGCGACGGGTCAGGTTCAAACGAAAAACCACGGACTTCATCTTCCGAAAGTTCGCTGTTCTTGCTGCGGTGCAGGCTCTTTGTAGAGCGAAGAAAATGTCCTTCGGTTTCAGGACTGAGATGGGTTTCCCAATGAAAGTTGCGGTCTTCCAGATCGACCCGGACCACCAGTCGCACATCGCATGTCGAAGGCAGAGGCTTTCCTAGTCGTGAATCGTGACCGGCCGAGGTGGGGCGATCGAACTGAAAGACGGTGGTGTTCTTGCCGTCCAGCATGTCAGCCACCACGCGGATTTCTACACTGCGACCATCGCCGGCATTGGCGATGAAACGCCAGTGGGTGGGTGCAGTGGTCTCCACATTGACCAGATTGGATGCGTCGAGTGGCGAGATGAAGCCATCGGCATTGACCCAGGCACGGATGCGCTTGGCCATCACGTGCCGATCCACCGGCACCTCCGGGTGGAGATTCGCGCCGAGGACACAGTCGTATTTGGAATGGATGCGTCCCAGATCCAGACAAATCCGGGCCATGCCGCCCCGACCATTGGTCAATAAGACCGTGGAATTCTCCGGATCCGGAGGAATGGACGGCAGTTCAGCCGGGGTTGAATCCAGATACCGTAGGGTGGCGCTGATCTTGGGATCGGTCGGGGCATAGCGCTCGAGTTCCAAAACCACGTCGCCTCGTCTGCTCCGAGGGGGGATGACCGCAATGTGGTCCTCGAGTGTGGGGATGGACTCCTCATGAAATCCAAGCCCACCCTCCACCAAACTGGCTCGCACGCGGAAGCGGTGGGTGTCTCGGATGAGCACCCAGTGTCCGATAGGGACGAGGGTGATGCGTGTCTGGTCGCTCAGTTTCCAGACGATGACAGGGCGATACGCTCCAGAACCGCCTTCCTGAGTGGGGGTATCGCAAAGCATGGCTGCCAAATACCCTTCGGGATCACGGGCGACCCAATCGGCGCAGTGTTTCCAATCGATCGGCAATCTCGGTTGCCCGCGGGTGACCCTCCCTTCGCAATGGGCAGCCCAGTCGGCACGGCGGCGGGCATCTCGATAGGAATCGCCAGACAACCCGACCGGAGTGACGGATTTTGTCAGGCAGTGGGTTGCCCCGGGAGCCAGTGTGATCCGGATTCGCTGGTCAGCGGACCCTGGGGTAGATGGCACCGATTGCCACTTCGGAGCTGGCGAGTAACCCATCAGGTCAATGTTCGGCTGGCCCAACTCTTCCCAGACGGACCGCGCCAATTCGATGGATCGCTCTTCCTCGAATTCCGTGTTGGCCAGCACGAGGACTTGGTCGAGGCCTTCAGCGGAGTCACGCCTCAGAGCATAAACGGCGGATTGAGGCTCACTCAGACGTTGCAGCAACGCCCCATCGAAGAAGCAGGGATGATTGCTGATCAGGCGATTGAGGGCCGACAATTCAGCCACGATGGAATCGGGAGAACCCCAAGCCAACCCGCGGCTGCTGTGGACGTTGATTTGTTCGGTGGCACACCATTCCACTCCGTTGGTGAAACCGTATCCACCTTGGATGGAGGTCAACGCGGCCAGCCGATTTCGGAAGAGGGACCACCGGCGGCCTTCTGGGGTGGCCGGTTGGCCCGGCACGCCTCCATTGGCGGCCAAACGCGAATTGTCATGGGTCTCGCTGTAGTGGATCAGGGTGCCCGAACGACTGCTGGCCCGGAGGTGATGGTCCAGATACCCGCTGATTCCCAAGGAGCCGTGGTTCTGGAAGAGCTCGCTGTAGGCCCATTGCATTCCCCCTTCCGCCAAGCAGGCTTCCGTGGCATCCCAAGGCCCACCCAATCCCTCCAAGAGAAACACGGTATCTGGAAATTCCCGACGCACCTTCGCAGTGATGAACTGCCAGACATGCGGAGGGATTTTGTAGCCGGCGTCGCAGCGGAAGCCATCGACTCCCCGTTGGCACCAGATGAGAAACGCGTCGGCCAAATAATCCCAGAGGGCCACGTGCCCCTGATCCATCTCGACCAGATCTTCCCAGACCACGTTCCAAGCTCCGGGGCACTCGAATTCGCCATTGGGTTTGCGGATGAACCACTCCGGATGTTCTTCCCATTCGGCGCTGCCCCAACCGGTGTGGTTGATGACCAGATCCAGCATCAGCTTGGCTCCGCGCGAATGGATTTCCACCGCCAACTCTCGAAACTGGTCGACGCCTGTGGTGCGCCGATCGAACTCGATGAGGGCCGGATCGATTTGGGTGAGGTGTTGGAGTGCGTAGGGAGAACCGAAGCGACCGAAACGGGCGAAGGTGGTCGGAGTCGGACTCACCGGCAGAAGGTGGAGAATCCGGCAGCCGAGGCGGTCGATAATGTGGGGCAGTTCAGTGATCAGCGACCTCAGGGTTCCGCTGGGGGGGATCACAGTGAAACCCTCCTGATCCAACGCTTTGAGAATGGGTGTATGGTGGTCTTCCGCGGTGGTGATGCGGTGTTTGGACCACTCGCCGAACATGCGTGGGAAGGCGCAGTAGACGGTATTGGCTGTCCGGGTCCACGACGGATGGATGCTGATACCCACGTCGGCGCCATCGGGCCAATGCTGGAAACCCTTTGGATCAATGGCGTAGGCCTTGGCCTTGAAATACCCCACTTCGGTCAGGGACAGAGTGATGGACCACTGCCCGTCGGCCGTGGGTTGCAGGGGCAAGTCACGCCAGGCCGCGCCGGCCAGAGGCAGTTTCTCAAAGTGCGATTGGAGGATTTCCTCGCGGACCCGTTCCGCCCGGCCGACGTTGGTGCGGAGTCGTGCCTGCCACCCCTCACCGATGTGACCATCGGGTGCGGTCAAGATGAACGTCAGCGTGTCTCCGGCGTGTCGAACGACACGGGTGCCCGGAAGGGGCGACATGGAAAGTCCGGCCATGGGTTTGGGTTGCCATGCACTGAACCAATTCAGTGTCCACAGCGCCCCGATCATGGTGGCCTCTGTGGTCTCGCGGCAACGTTAGATCGTCGTCATCATACGACGAGTCCAGTAGGGAAATGGCCTAGGTGAATGAACGGTTGCCCGTTGTTCCCTGTCCGGGTCAGTCCCGAATGCGCAATCGCGCGATGCAGAACGGGAGGAACGCAGCGCAGACCAAAGTCACGGCGAAGGCGATACCGGCTTGTGTCCATCGACCGTAGATGGCCCAGCCTCCGGCGAAGATCAGCGCCCAAATGCCAATGGAAGCGAGGATCGAACAGACGATGCCAATGCCCAAATCGGATTCGGTGCCGAGCTTAGTATCTTGAATTTGCACCCGCTCATGGCCAGCCCGGTCCAGAACCGGTTTCCAGCCCGATCCGCCGGGTTGGACTCGAGAGTAAAACTCGCGGAGCTTCTCGGTTTCTGTGGGGCCGGTGAGTAGCGCTACCACCAATGAACCCGCGGTGGTGACCGCGACTCCGATGACCATTTGCTTCCAAGCCGGAATATCCCGGCCCACGCTGGAATAGTGCCAGAACAAGGCCATGCCGAAGGAGAGGGTCATGGCTGCGATTTCCGAGGCGGCATTGATGCGCCACCAGAACCACCGGAGGATCAGAACCAGGCCGGTTCCCGCGCCGACTTGCATCATCAAATTAAAGTTCGACAGGGCGTCCTTCATCTGGAGTGCCAACCAGCAGGAGGCGAACATGAGCACGACGGTGACGATGCGACCCAGCCACACCTGTTGGGAATCGCTGGCCTTGGGATTGACGAAGCGAAGATAGAGATCGCTGACCACAATCGAGGAACCGTAGTTCACCTGCGTGGACATGGTGCTCATGTAGGCGGCCGCCAACGAAGCGACCATGATGCCCATCAGACCTTGGGGCAGGAAGGTCAGCATGGCCGGGTAGGCCAGATCGTCCTGCACAATTTTGGGATCCAGGTGCGGGAATTGTGCCTGCAGCGAGGCAACATCGGGAAACACCACCAAGGAGGCCAGAGCCACCAGGATCCACGGCCAGGGGCGGAGGGCGTAGTGCATGACGTTGAAGAACAGGCAGGCGCCCAAGGCGTGCTTCTCATTCTTGGCAGCCAGAAGTCGCTGAGCCACGTAGCCGCCGCCGCCGGGTTCGGCACCCGGATAGTAGATGCTCCACCAAGTGACCAAGAGAGGTATCAGGAACACCGCCATGACGACATCATGCGGTGTCGTGGCAAAATTGGGCACCACGTCCATCTTCGCCTGAACTCGGGGATCGGCCAACAGCTTGCCCAGACCGCCAACCTGAGGGAGTCCGACCACATGGACGGCCGCCCAAATGGCTCCGACCATGGCGATGATGAACTGGACCAAGTCGGTGAGCAGCACGCCCGTAAGTCCCCCGATCATGCTGTAGGCGACGGTGACTACTGAGGCCACAGCGATGGTCTTGACCGGATCGAGGCCGAACATGACACCACCAATCTTGATGGCGGCCAGCGACACGTTCGCCATCACCAGGATGTTGAAGAAAATTCCCAGGTAAACGGCCCGGAAACCTCGCAGGAAAGCCGCAGGGCGACCGGAGTAGCGAAGCTCATAGAATTCGATGTCCGTCATCATGCCGCTTCGACGCCAGAGCTTCGCGAAGAGAAATACCGTGGTGGTTCCGGTCAGCAGCAGGGCCCACCAGACCCAATTCCCGAAGACGCCGTCCCGGCGCACGATACCGGCGACGAGGTTCGGGGTATCGGTGGCGAACGTCGTGGCCACCATGGAAGTCCCCAACAACCACCACGGCATGGTGCGACCGCTGAGAAAGTAGCTCTCGTAGTCTTTGCCGGCTGATTTCCCGACAAAGAGACCGATGGCGAGATACAAAACGAACGTGGCGGCGATGATGATCCAGTCGAGTGTCGCTAGGTGCATGTCGTCGGAGAGGGGTGGGTAACCGTAGCCAAGGAGTTTTGGTAGAAACCCAATAATGGCAAGCCTCGTCGAGGCAGTCCCTTCAGCCGCGGTTATGCTGGGGCGGTTTTTGGTATGACACTATCGTTTTTCAGCCATCCGCCGGGATCACGGTTTTTCGCTGCCGAGGGCGTCAATCGGTGCTGTTTTGCATTCGGAATTGAGCTCCTGTTGGACCAGACCTGTGAGATGTGCAAACTGCTGGATGGTCGAATCGGAAAAGTGACGGGGTCGGGAGTCGATCAAGCAGAGCGTGCCCATGCAACTGCCGCTGGAATGGAAAAGTGGAAAGCCTGCGTAGAAGCGAATCCGGGGTCCGCCGACGACCAGCGGGTTTTCTGCGAACCGCTCATCCGACAACGTGTCCTGCACAATCAAGGGCGCGCCACTGGTGACAGAGTGGGCACAAAAGGAGACCTCGCGCGAAGTTTCCTTCGCGTCCAAGCCCACCGAAGATTTGAACCACTGCCGATTCTGGTCCACCAGAGACACGAGAGCGATCGGGACCTCAGCGATTTCTGCGGCCAGGCGTGTGATGCGGTCGAACCGTTCTTCGGGTTGGGTGTCCAGAATGGACAGGCCATGCAACACTGCCAGTCGTTGTTCCTCGTCCGCAGGCTGAGCAGCGCGAACCCAACGACTGGCCGAACGCAGGAGCCAAGCTTGTATTTGTGCCCTCGCGTATTGGCTGGAAAACGGTGCGATCAACCAGTGCGTGGCGCCGTCAGTGGGTTCAGTGCTGCTTCGTTCGCGATCGCCCACCAAGACAATGGGCAAGTCTTTGAGGCGCAAATCGCCCGACGATCGCAACCGGCGACAAACACTCCATCCATCCATTGAGGGCGGATTGTCCTCCAATACGAGCAAAGCCGGTGGTTTGGCTGTCGCCATCTTCTCTGCAGCAATGATATCGGAGGTGTGATCGACTTGAAGCGCTTCGCCAAGGGCTGCCTCCGCGAGAAGCATCGCCAGTTTTGGATCAGACACGCCAATGAGGACGTTGGCTTCCTTCAAGGCCGGAACGAGACGCGTGTGCGCTGAGAATGTTCCACTCTTGGCTTCCGGGATCGCGCCGGTTGCTGCATCGAGTTCCACCACTTGACCATCGGCCGCAGCGAAGACCTGCATGGTGGACCCGTTTTTGGTCAAGTCGCCCTGCACGGTCTCCACGATCCGGTCGAGTTCATCGTCGGTTCGTCCGGGATCGTGATGCGAGAGGGCCATCCGTCGGACCCCGGCGCGTTGGCACATTTCGGAAACGTATTCGACCGGACTATGACCCCAGCCCTTGCGTTGGACATACTCGCTGTCTGTGAATTGGGCATCATGGATAACCAGATCAGCCCCGGCCAGAAATTGGGCATGTCGTCGGTCGAGTTGATGCACCGAGGCATCTCCTTCGATTCGTGAGTACGGTTCGTGGTCACAAGCATAGACCACCGAAGCGCGCCCCATTTCCAACCGATAGCCAAGGGTCAGGGAGGGGTGGTTCAAGTACCGAGTAGTGATGCGGATATCGTCAATTTCAAGGCTGCCCTCGACCAAATCGTGAAAACGGATGGAAGACCCCATGTCATCGAGTGTGACCGGGAAATAGGTGTTTTCCATTTGCCCTGACAGGGCTTGTCGGAGCGATCGCCCCAGGCCCGCGGGACCATAAATATCCCACTGCCATCCGCGCACAAACAGTGGAGCGAAGAAGGGGAATCCCTGGATGTGATCCCAATGCGTGTGGCTGAACAAGATGCTGCCTCGCTGAGGTCCTTGGGTTTCACCCAATAAATGCCGGCCCAAGTCGTGGGCTCCGGTGCCGCAATCCAAGATCACCAGTGAGCCATTCGGGGAAGTGATTTGGACACAGGAGGTGTTGCCACCGTAGCGAAGTGTGGTTTTCCCTGGCCTAGCCAGCGATCCACGTGTTCCCCAGAACTGCACCCGCGCCATCGGTTTTGTGGGTTCTTCCATTTTGAAAAAGCATCCGTCGAACCCGCTAGCCTTCTGCTGGACATGCTGGACAGCCGACGGTCACTCGTTACCATTTTGACGACACTAAACTGCTGACATCTTTTGCAGTTGTCCAGCTAGGTAAACAAAATGTTATTCAGGCAATGCCGGTTCGATAACAAATCGAGCGCCGAAGGGTCACTGATTCTGAAGATTGTTTCCCTTATCTCGGGCCTGTTTTCCAAATTCAACTGGCAATAGGCATCTGATCTCGGAAACGTGGATTCTGACAACACCTACTGGGTGCAGGTGATGTTATCGTGACAGCCGGTAGTATCGAGTGGTGGCCGCATCCTGGATGCGCAAGGGAGCCGTTTGTGTCGCACCCGCCACAGAGGTCCATGGGCCGGAGGGAGTGTCTGCTTGTTGCAGCAGAAATCCTGTGCCGACCCAATCGAGGGTCATGAGGCCGTTATCCCGATGGATGGTGATGGCCGGAGGCCGCGAGGCGGGAACTTCCAGCGTGACCGTTGCCCCAAGGGTGATGTCCGAGCTCCGGGCACTGGAATTGTGAACCTCGACGGCCAGTACGTTGTCGCCAGCCCGGAGGATACCATCCACAGGAACGATGAAGTCATCGGTGCAATCGGCATTGCCATTGCAGGGGGTGCCGGTTGCCAAGGTAGCATTCAGGATTTCTGCCGGCGCGGCGGGCATTCGGATTCGATGGATCTCGCGGCCGTTGAGATAAAAAACCGCTCCGTCGTCAATGTAGGCCGACACCGAAAGGGTGGCTCCGGCGGACACGTCGGCAGCTTTGAAGCGGGTTCGAAAGGAGTAGGTGGTGTAGGGGAAACCAGTCGACGGATTGTTGGGCATGCGCTCCCCCAAAAGATTCGGATCGAGTGTGGAACCGGCCGCACTGGCATTGGCCCAGAGCAGCGCAGCTCCAGGTCCTTTCCAACCGGTGTCGACATAGTCGGTGGTTGTCCAAGCCGTGTTGTAGAGGTTGGCGGTGGTGTACCGCCATTCCGCGTTGAGGAGGACCACCTCGGTGGATATCACGGTTCGCGTGGTCCGGAAGAATTTGATGGGAGTTTCATGTCGGGTGCCATCGGCGACGGAAACCGCTTGAAAATAGTAGCCGATACCCGGTGTCAGGCCGGTGATTTGGACCGTATGTGTCGTGCCTGAGCTTCCTGTGAAGCGGGTCACGGGGTCGGGTGGGTTGGAGGTGCCCAGTTCCACCGACGCAGTGGCGTCCGTGAGGGTGGTCCACGAAAGGGTGGCGCCATCGTCGGAGGGAACCACCTTCAGGTCATTGATGAAACCCGGGATGGGTTTGGCGAAGATGCCGAGATGGCTGCCGACGGTGCGTTCTTTTCCGGAATCGGCAACGGCACTGGAGGCATTGAGTCGCAGGGGTTCGCCGATGCTGTCTTCCATCACCAGGGTGGTGGAGCCACCACCGTCCATGTTGACGGCGTTGTAGGCCCCGGCCAACAGCATCCAAGCGGCCGTCTCATAATCGAAGGCGCCCACGCTGTGGTCCTGGCGGCCGTCAATGCAGACGATGTAGAAGGTCTTGCCATCGTGGGAGACGCCGAAAGCCGTTCGAGGATGCTGCTCATGGACCCCGCCAGGGGTATTGAAGTAGCGCCGGGAGATATTGACCCCGTTGACCACCAACGGGTAGTCGCCGGCGAGAGCGTGGAGCACGCCGTTGGTGGGGCCGGCCGGCCAGTTGTCTTCGATGATGCGCGCTGTCCGATTCGCATCGAACAGGACGCAGGCGGAATAGGTGGCATTGGCCACCGAGACGAGTGACCCGTCACTGATGGCCAACCCACTGAGTTGCATGGGTGTTCCCTCGGGCATGTAGTAGTCGGTGGGGGAAAAGAAGTTGGCATTCACGCCCAACTGCAGACCGTGCGTTTTGACAAATCGGCTCACTGTCTGGCCGGAGGTTTCGCGAGAATTGCCCAGATAATTGGTGATCTGAGGTGTCGGAAGCAACCGGATGTCAGGATCCGAGAGATCCACTCGAATCAGGTGGGCCACCATGAGGCTGTTGAAGTCGCCCGACGATTCGGTGTTGGTGCCCGTCATGTATTCCACCCCTTTGAAAAGCGGGATCCAGCCTGTGGTGACCGGAGCCGCGGAGACCCACGGCATGAAGCAAATGAGGATTGAAAAAATCAGGCGTCCTAAGCGGAAGAACCAATCGTAGGGGTTCGGAATCATGGAGTGAGAATCGAGGGGTCAACGACCACTGTAGCGGTATCGGTAGCCCGGGATGGGATCCCGCGTGTAGGCCGCGTTGTAGCCGTCGTGATAGATCTTCACCAAGTCCACATGGCCATCGACGAAACCAACGACACTCTCAGCGTCATTGTAAAACGGGGCGTTTCGTTTGCCGGTTCGGCTGCGGTGCCACGAAAGCGGGCCATGCGCCGTCCATTCCATGACCAGAAGCGTTCGGTCGGGTTGGCGAATCTCCGGCAGGCGCCAGCCGGCGATATTGGGTGCGCCGAGCAGCAGGACTCCATTGAACGGGTAGCTGGAGAAATCGAAACGCTCGGACTGGTGGAAGGGTTTGGGGTCTGTATAGCCGCGGTCGTCGGGGCAGGCGAAAGTCGAGTCGGTGGCAGCCGAGGCTCCTTGGATTCCGAGGTAGGATTTCACCTGCTCCTTGTACCACCATTGAAATTCCCCGGGAGCCTCCACGGGGCCCGGCAGCGTTTGGCCGTGATCGGCGGCGAATTGGAGGCAGGCGCGGCTGACGCTGTTCAGGTTGGCCCGGCACCGTTCAAGACGTGCCCGCGAACGCGACACGGTGATCGGCGTCCAGACCAGCGGGAGGAGCAGGCTCACCAGAGCGATGCTCACGAGCAAATCGGTCCGGGTGAATCCCGTGTGGTTTCTGGAAAACGAAAGAAAACGCACCCTCATGGTCTCCCCTGTGTTTTGGGTTTTTGAATGAGGGCCTTGGAATCCATCCGGTGATAAAGAGCTTCGAAGCGGTCTGGGGTTTTGGCGGATTGTTTCGGATCGTTGCTGGGCGGCAGGGCCAGCACGCCGCCATGGAGCAGGCCCATCGAGGCCAGTTGAGCGGGATCCAGGACTTCCGCGGATGAGCCTGGGCAAAAAGCGATGACCGCGGCTTTTGGGGTTCCCAAGGCGAGCCTCTGATCTTCAGCCAAAAGTACCGGCCCCATGAGCGAGACCACGACGTCGCCTTTGTTGGATTTTCGCAGGACATCGAACAAGTCGCCTTCTGGGACGTGGATGGGGCGAAGGGGGTCTTCTGCCACGAGTCGCAAGTCGGTGACAGGGTGTCCGGCCTTTTGCATCTCGGTCGTGAAACTCCGGAGTGCCATGTCCGTCGCGGGTTGCTCGAACTCCGAAGTGTCACGGGCGAAGACCACCACCCGACCGCCTGATCCAGCATGGGCCAAAGCCTCTTGGGCCAGCGCTTGTCCGATTTGCTGGTGCAGCGTCCCACTCGGTCGCGGAGGGGCGTCGATCCAACCCAGGGCCCATGACGTAATCACGACACTGATGGCACAGGTGCCGATGGCGAGGGCTTGGATGCCGCGATGATCGCGCATGGCTCGTGGGAGGAGCGTCAGAGAACGCCGCGAGGTTTGGAAAACACCACGTTGGTCAGACCGCTGGCGAGGGCTTGATTGATGGCCGATCGGAGTGCAGCCGTTTTGGTCGCTTGGACACTGCCGTCGGTCATCGCCAGATTGCCGGCTCGGACATGCAGTGTCTTGTCCCATGCAGCGTCGATCGAAGCTCCAAGAAACCGGCTCCATTGAGGATCAAAACCGCCGCCACCCCCGGTGACGTTGGCGTCACCGGAAATCATGGTCTGCGGTTTGAGTTCCTCGGCTTTCAGACCGACGAAGTAGCTCACATTGGCGAAACCATCGAGATTCACCCAGTTGGTCCCCGGTCTTGGTATTTTTTCGGCCGGACACACCAGAACGCTCGGGTTGGAGAGTTCATTGGAGCAGGCCCGAAAGTGATCGGCCCAGTCCTCGGAACCGGCCGTTCCTCCATTGGTCACACCTAACTGCCAGGGGTACCGATCCCGATTGTCGTTGGCCCACAATCTCAAACCGAGCCCGACGGTCTTGAGATTGTTCAGGCAGGCGATGTTCTTGGCACGCGCCTTCGCCATGCCCAACGCCGGAAGTAGCATCGAAGCGAGGAT
>JARXAF010000138.1 GCA_029865985.1 Verrucomicrobiota bacterium | reverse complement strand
CAGGATGGCCAGAAGGCTGGCGGCGCTGAAGGCGGCCACCGACTGGAACGATTGGTGCAGTTTTTCGATGCGCAACGGGATGGTCTCAGTGACTCCGGAGATGTGGCCGCTCACCACCGAGACGGCTCCGAATTCGCCCATTGCGCGTGCATTGCACAGGATGACTCCATACAGCAATCCCCACTTCACCGAAGGTAGGGTGACATGCCAGAAGGTTTGCCATCCGGTCGCTCCGAGGGTCAGGGCGGCTTGCTCAGCATCGCTGCCCTGAGCCTCCATGAGCGGGATGAGTTCCCGGGCCACGAAGGGGAAGGTGACGAACAAAGTGGCCAAAACGATGCCCGGGACCGCGAAAATAATCTGGATGTCTTTGGAATCGAGCCAAGGTCCTAGAAAGCCTTGGGCCCCGAACATGACGATGTAAATCAAACCGGACACCACCGGTGAGACCGAAAAAGGGAGGTCGATCAAGGTGATCAACAGGGCTTTGCCCCGAAACTGGAACTTGGCCACCGCCCATGCAGCCACCACACCGAAAATCAGATTGAGGGGCACGCAGATCGCCGACACCAAGAGAGTCAGCAGCACGGCGGACCGAGTATCGGCCTCACGCAAGGCGTTGACATAGGCCGACCAGCCCTTGGCCAGCGCTTGAGCGAATACGTTGGCTAGGGGCAGCAACAGGAAAACGCCGACAAAGGTCACGGCAATGCCGATGAGAATCCTGCGAATGACCGGCGGCTCCTCGATGCCTCGGCGGGACTTGGTGTTCATGGCCACTTTTGGGCCTTTGGGAATGCTTCCAGCCATGATCAGCGTTGGAACCGGCTCGCCCAGCGTTCGAGCAGGTTGATGGTGACGAGGATGGCGAATGAAGCGCTGAGCATGACCACGGCCACGGCCATGGCGTTCGCATATTCGAATTGATCCAACCAGCCCATGATGACCTGAGGGGTGATTTCCGAGACGTACGGCTTGTTGGTGGAAATGAAGATCACCGAACCGTACTCACCCACGGCACGGGCAAAGGCCAAGGCGAAGCCGGTCATCAGAGCCGGTAGGAGCGCCGGGAACACCACTCGGCGAAAGGTGCACCAGCGACCGGCTCCCAATGTGGCTGCAGCCTCCTCGAGTTCGACTTCAAATTCCTCCAGGACGGGTTGCAGGGTCCGAACCACGAAGGGAAGGCTGACGAAGGTCAGGGCCATGACGATGCCCCCGGTGGTGTAGGCCAACCGGATATTCAGAGGGACCAGGAATTGCCCCAGCCAACCGGTTTGGGAAAACAAATGGGCCAAGGTCAGACCGGCGACCGCTGTGGGCAGTGCAAAGGGGAAATCCACCAAGGCGTCCAAGAACTTGCGGCCGGGAAAGTGGTAACGCGTCAATACCCACGCCAGCAGCGTGCCCAGCACAGCGTTGATCGACGCGGCAAGGAAAGACGCCCCGAAGGTGAGCCGATAGGCCGCCAAGGCGCGATCGCTGAAGGCAACTCGGACGAACTCGGACCAGCTCATGGCGCTGACCCGGATCAACAAACCGCCCAAGGGTATCAGAACTACCAGGCTCAGGTAGGCGAGGGTGTAGCCCATCGTCAGCCCGAAACCCGGTAGCACATTGAATCGTTTTTGGCCCATGTCTCTGTGTCGGAAACAGGCTATTCAGCCGGTCCGACGATTGTAAATACATAAACACAACCGGTTTTATCGGGATTATCCTGATGAGGCCGTTTGTGACTTGGCGATTGATGGCGGACGCGGCTTTGGCCAGTTTCTCCGGGATGTCGATTCCGAGCGAATTCAACAACGTCACTGCTGTTGCCAAGGCCAACGTCTATTTCGAGGGCAAAGTGGTGTCCCACACGATCCGTTTTTCGGACGGTACCAAAAAGACCTTGGGGTTGATTTACCCCGGGAAGTTCCATTTCGGAACGGATCTGGCCGAGCGGATGGAGATCGTGGCCGGACAATGCGTCATCCGTCTGGACGGCACCCAGGAGACCCGGACGGTGGCGGCGGGATCGTACTTTGATGTTCCGGCCAAGTCCGGGTTCGATATCGAGGTTTCGAGCGGTATTTGCGAATACATCTGCTCGTTCCTGCCTTGATCAGGTTCGTGGACGGTTCTCACGGTCCAGAAGAGGTCGCCGGATCGGGTCTGATCAAGATCCGCCCGGGGCATTGACTACGGAGGGGGGCAGGGAGTTTGCTCTCGGAACTCTCCTATGAACCGTCGTCGCTTTCTCTTGGGGGCCGCTGCCGGCCTTCCGATCCTCCCGCTTTGGGCGCAGGCCCAGGGATCCAAGTCGTACACCTTCGGCCTCATCGCCAAGTCCCAGGGCAATGCGGTGTTTCAGGTGGCACGGGTGGGAGCCGAAGATGCAGCCCGGGAACTCAGCGCCCGTCATGGGGTAAAAATCCGCATCGATTGGCGGACGCCGAACGAAGAGGACGCTCAGAAGCAGGCCGAAGCCATCGAGCAGTTGGTCCTGTCCGGGGCTGATGGCATCGCGGTCAGTTGCAGTGATGCCAACAAGGTGACCGATGCCATCAACAAGGCCGTCGGGAGCGGGGTTCCCGTGGTCACCTTTGATTCTGATGCTCCTGCTTCGAAGCGGATGGTCTGCTATGGGGTGGACGACGGTTTGTGTGGCGAACAGGTGATGTCGGAATTGGCGCGAGTGCTCGGAGGCAAAGGCACCATTGCGATTTTGGCCGGCAATCAGAACGCCCCCAATCTTCAAAAACGAGTGGCTGGCGTTCGCAAGGAAGCCAAGAAATACCCTGGGGTGGTCATTCGTGACACCTACTACCACCGCGAGACACCTCAAGATGCCGCGGCGCGGATCGAACAAGTCATGCAGTCCAATCCCGACATCACGGGTTGGGCCTTGATCGGGGGATGGCCTCTCTTCACCGAGAACGCCCTGAAATGGAGTCCGGGCACGGTTCAATGTGTCAGCGTGGATGCCTTGCCCATTTGCCTGAATTACCTGCGCAGCGGACATGTGCAAGTGCTCTTGGCTCAGCAGTGCCATGCCTGGGGTTACCGCTCGGTGGAGCACCTCTTCAACAAAGTACACCTGCGCAAGAATCCCGAATCACCACGGGATGTCAGCCCGCTCATCCGTGTGGACCGATCCAACGTCGATGCCTACGGCAAGAATTGGGAAAAGTGGCTTCCGAAGTGAGAGGCAGGTTGGCGGATGCTCCCCGGCGGATTTGAGGCCGCTTAGAAACGTTCAGAACGACTCCATGATCATGGAGACCGTTCTGCCGAGGCTGCCTTGATTGTCACGGACCACGGATTGGGCTCGTTGGCCCAACGCCTGACGTTCTGCCGGATTTTGGATCAACCGGATCAGTGCCTTTTCGAGACCTGCCTCATCCGGGACCTGTAGGGCTGCCTGGGCCTGAACAAAGCTCGGCGCGATGTCCGGAAAGTTCTCCATGTGCGGACCAAAGACCACCGCCTTGCCAAGAGCGGCCGGTTCGATGGGGTTTTGACCCCCTTGCGCGGTGAGGCTTTTGCCCACAAACACGATGTCGGCCCGGGTGTAGAAGTGACGGAGTTCCCCGGTTGTATTGACCAACAGGCAATCCAGTTCTCCTGCCTTGATACGGGTGGCGGGTCGCAGGTCCTTGCGGAAGACAAACCGCACCCCCAGAGACTTGAGTTCTTCACCCACAGCGGCTCCTCGTTCGTGATGTCGGGGCACCAGCACCAGAAAGAGCTTGGGAAACCGGGCCTTCAGTCGGAGGTAAATGGAGGCGACGATCCGCTCTTCGCCGTCATGGGTGCTGCCCGCTACCAGAACCACGCTGTCAACACCCGCTCCCAATTGCCCCAGCAAACTGGCGACATCGAGAGGTCGAGGGTCGTCCAGCTTGGCGGCATCGAATTTCAGGCTGCCCACGACGTGGATGGCTTCCTTGCGGCATCCCAGTTGAAGCAGTCGCTCAGCATCGGCCTCGGTTTGTGCTCCGATGCCCTCGAAGCCCGCGAACAGTTCACGGAAGAGGAAACCGAAACGCCGGTAGCCTCGGAAGGAGCGTTCGGACAAGCGGGCATTGACCAGATAATACGGAACTCCGCGCCGCTGAAGACTCCACAGGAAGTTGGGCCAGATCTCCGCTTCGACCAAAACGACCACCTCGGGATTGATGAGGCCGATGGCCCGTTGGATGTGCTTCCGACGATCGATCGGGTAGTAGATCTTGGTGATGTGGGCCGGGAGTCGTTCCCGCAGGAGGCTCATGCCGGTCGACGTCGTCGTGGAGACGACGATCTTGTACAGCGGGAGCAAGGGTTCCATGACCTTGATCAACTGCGTGCAGAGGTTGACCTCGCCGACACTCACCGCGTGGAACCAAACCACCTGACGGTTGGTCAGAGACTGTTTGAGTTTGGCGTCATACAAACCAAAACGTTCGCCGAACCCGGCTTGCCACGACCCGCGGCGGTACATCTTCAGAAAATACCAAGGAGCCGACAGGGCGAACCCGATATTGAAGAGGATGTTGTAGAGAAAACGCATGAAGAACGCAGTCGCAGGTAAAAAGCAAAAAGGGCCGCCGAGCTGACGGTCCGAAGCCTCCTGAAGTTACAGTTGTTTTTTTGCAGGTCGCGACGCAGGTGATTTCGGCGACTTTGCTTTGGAGAGGTCCTTGGAACCTCCGATGCGTTGGACGAAGGCCCCGATCCAATCGCAGGCTTGCTGTTCACGAGCCTTCGCTACCTCCAGAACTTCTTCGGCGGACACCACCTGGGCTTTTCCACCCAGACCGGCCGCGGCATTGGTGATGCAACTGCAACCGGCTACCCGCAGTCCGCTTTGGCGGGCCACGATGACCTCGGGAACGGTGCTCATGCCCACGGCATCGGCACCCCAGCGGCGGAACGCCCGGATCTCAGCCGGGGTTTCAAAGCTGGGTCCCGAGACCGCCAGGTAGACGCCTTCACGCACCGGCAACCGAATGGATCGCGCCGCTGCTTTCAGGTGTTGCTGAAGATCCGGATCGTAGGCCCGCGTCATGTCCACAAACCGTTGCTCGCCGGCGCTGACAGGCCCGCGCAGCGGGTTCATTCCCAGAAAGTTGATGTGGTCGTTCAGGATCATGAAATCCCCGACTCGGAACTTCGGATGAATGCCGCCGGCCGCATTGGTCACCAGCAAGGTTTCCACGCCCATTGCGGCGAGGACACGGGTGGCGAAAACCACTTCGCTGGGCTCAAAGCCTTCGTAGTAGTGAGCCCGGCCGCTGAGCACGGCCACGGGCACTGAGTGCCAGGTGCCGATCCGGAGTCGGCCTTCATGCCCAGGAGCGCCTCCGACCGGGAACCCCGGCAGGTCGCGGTAGGAAAAATCTCGATCCACCGTCACCGACTGGGCAACAGGCCCGAAGCCACTGCCCAGGATGATCGCCAACCGGGGTCTCAACTCGGTCCGGCGCAGGATCAGCGAGGCGGTGGCTGAGGGTTGGGGCAGGGATTGGGATCGACGGGGCATGGTGCTGGAAAGAGTTTGCAGAAATCAGCCGGGGATCACGGCCGTGCGTTGGGCGTGGGAGGCCAATGCCGCCTCGAACAGTTCGTGGCTTCGGACGGCCTCGTCCGGGGTGACACAACCAAAGCGATGGCCGAGGGCTCCGGCCCGCTCGGCTGCGAAGGCCGCCCACATCTGGAGGAAGCAGTCCGGGAATCCCGGTTCAAAAATGCCTCCGGTGATGGTGGGGAAGGGGGTTTGGAACCCGAGGTCGGTACGGCTCCACCATTGTTCTTTCGACCGATCAAACTTCCACAGGGTCTTCGGTTCAGCCGTGGAATAGCGCATGCCGCCGTCAGTTCCGAGGATCTCGATGGACCAGGTGTTGGTGGCTCCCGGAGCCAGGCGCTTCATTTCAAAGCGCATGGGAGTTTCGATGCCTTGGATCGTCGCCTCCGTGTGGAGCATGGCGTTGTCCCAAGTGTCGCAGGGGGCCATGCCGCCCTTGCCGTCGGGGCGTTCGTGGTAGATTTTCTGCAATTGGGAGTAGACCCGGTTCGGAAACCACCCCAGTCGGAACGGCACGTGGACGACGTGCATTCCCAGATCGCCCATCACACCAATGGCCCCGCAAGTGCGCACCTGACGCTTCCAGTTGACCGGTTTGGTGGGGTCCAGATCGCTGGCGTGCCAGAAGCAGGATCGGACTTCCAACGGCTTGCCCATGGCCCCGGATTGCGCCCACTCGACGACCCGTTGGACGCCCGGCAGGAATGGAAATTCCGAACTGCAGCGAACGAATCGTCCCGAGGCTGCAGCCGCATCGCGGATCCGACGGGCGGCCGCGAGATCGATGCCAAAGGGCTTCTCGGCCAGCAGATCCTTCCCTGCGGCTAGCACATCGAGATAAATGGCCTCATGCAGGTTGTGGGGGACAGCCACATACACCACATCGACCTCGGGTGAGGCGAGCAGTTGGCGGTGGTCTTGAGTCAGCAGTTTGACCGTCGGGATCTGGCGGAACCAATCGAGCAGGGAAGGCTGAAGATCGCAGACGGCGACGAGTTCCACCTGAACGGGGAATTGGTTGAGAACGAACCAGCGCGCGAAGGCGCTGGCTGCTTCGCGGCCCATGAGGCCGCCACCGATGATGCCGACACGGAGAGTGGATTTCATGAAAGGGATCGGGAACGGGTTTCTGAAACGGGATTTTCTGAATCCGTTGAAGCCTAAGAGGAACTGTTGCTCGGGTTTTTTCGGGCGATCAACTGGTCCCGAAGTTCAATAAAACCTTTGAAAGACTTGAGGTTGCGGGTCAACAAGTCGAGCAACTGATCTTCGGTGAGCCCTTCGGCTTCCAAGGTTTGAGGAATGGGTTTCCCCAAGGAGATCGCTTGATGGATTTTGCGGAGCGTTCGGAGGGTTAGAGCGGAATCCCTCCGGCCCAAGGCGGCAGAGCGGGGGGCTGCCGATATTTGAGAAGCCGTTTCGGCGAAGGCGATCGTCGGATGATCCAAGCCAGCGGGGCGGTCCACGGTGCCCTTCACTTGATTCCAGAGGGCCACCACGGCCTCGGATCGACCGCGCATCCCGATGGAACGTCGGAAGCTGTTTTCCACGAAACGTAAGTGAACCAAATCCTGCGCAGCGGCATTGACCTCCCGGCCGGACTTGGCCGGGGCGGCGTTTCGGATGACTTCCAGTTCACTGGCGAAGAGTTCCCGATCCAACCAGAAGCTGATGGCCGCCAATGGCCGGAATATCAGCGGAATGGTCCGCAGCAACAGATGACGCTCAAAGCCGGCCGGACTGCAACCAAAGTGGTGGCAGTAGGCTTCCTTGAAATGAGCGTGAACCGGTTGGGCTTTGGCCATGGGCTTGGAGCAGCGATCTCGTGAGAGGAAAGAATCCGGTTGGTGACTAGGAAGTGTCAACGCTGCGGCCGTTTCAATGCCGTAGGGAAATTGGGTATTTTCAGCCTCGGACGCGGTAAAGGGTTTCACCGGCTTTGGGGACGTAGAGGATCCCTTCCGACTCCCGACCTTGAAACTGGAGTGGATCGATGCTTCTCCAATCCCGGTAGCCCAGGTTGATCTCACGACAGACGGACTCCGGAATTCCGGTTGCCAAAGTGACGCGGGCGCGGCGGGTTTCGACGCCGTTTTCGTAGGTGCCTTGTCCAAAGACATGGGTGCTGTGCGCCAGGGTTCCCCACGGGAAATCCTTGAAGCGATCCCACTGCTTGAGGAAGTAATCGCGGCAGTGGTAGCCCACCTGACGGATGAGCGCTCCGTGGACCACACTGACCTCGTGGAGGTGAGGGGCGTAAATGATGAGTTCGCCGTCTGGAGCCAATACCGGTTCCAACTTGTACATGCACTTGGCCCCGACCCACAACTCGTCGTACATCGCCGGAGCGCAGCTGAGAATGGTGTGGTACTGACGGTCCTTCCATTCGATGTGGGTTTGTGCGGACAAGTCGGCGGCTTGGTCCCAGGCGGCCTCGGGCGTTCCACCGAAGATCCCCGCCAATTCGCCATGGCCGCCGGGTTTCACCACCAGTGCCAAGCATAACTTGGGAATCGGTACCATGGCACCGGCGCGGTCGACCACACGGCGCACCGGAGTCCACTTCTGTCCAATGACTCCGACAGTGGTGATGACTGCACCCAGCCAATGGAAGAAGTTCAGAATTTCCGGACCGCTGACGCCGGGGAAGAGGTACTTGTTGCCGCCGCTGAAGCCGACCACCTCGTGCGGGAAGACGGGGCCGATGATGACAATCTGGTCGTAGTCAAAGACCCGTTGGTTGATCGACACGGGGACATCCATGGCGAAGAGACCGCCAGACAAGGTGCGGATTTCTTCGGCCGGAATGACTCCCAGCGATTTCAGGGCAGTCGGATTGTCCCACTCGTGATTGAAGAAACGCACGGATCCATAGTGCGAGGCCCGCTGTTCAGGGGTGATCTCCAACCGGGTGCAAATCGCCTCTTCCGGCATGGCCGGATGCGTTCCCAAAGCAATGAGGATATCCAAGGCTGCCACCGAGCCGGACCATTCGGCGTGGAGAGCCTTGAACACGGCCCCGATGGGAGCCGTTCGTGTGCCGTCCGGAATGATGAGCAGGACGCGCTTTCCTTGAAAATTGCGGGCCGGATGGTGGGTGGCGACCCAAGAGGCTATTTCGGATTCGTTCATCGCAAATTCACATCCCTGACGCGTTTCCGTGGCAGGGGCGCCGAAGAGGATGCTCAAGTCGCCAGCGAGATGACAAATGCGATATGGCCGGGATATCGATCGAATGAAAAAGGCCGGAGGGTTTCTCGATCGAGCCGCCTCCGGTCACTGGCCTCGGGCGGTCCCTTGAAAATCAAGGTGGGCAGGGCCCCTTACAAAGCCTTCAGGGCCTCGAGCACCTCGGCCGCATGGGACTCTGGTTTCACCAAATCCCAGACACGGGCGATGCGACCGTCCGCACCAATCAGGAAAGTCACCCGATGGATGCCTTGATACTTTCGACCCATGAAGACTTTTTCACCCCAGGCCCCGAAGGCCTTGGTGATGACCGCATCGGGATCCGAGATGAGCGGGAACGGGAGTTGGAACTTGTCGGTGAACTTGGCGTGGGATTTGACTGTGTCGGCGCTCACGCCCAAGACGACAGCCCCCGTTTTTTGCAATTCCGCGTACTGGTCACGGAAGCCGCAGGCCTCTTTCGTGCAGCCCGGGGTGTCGTCGCGCGGGTAGAAGTAGATCACCACGGGTTTCCCGAGGAGGTCTTTGGAATGGATTTCAGTGCCGTTGGTGATGATGGCGCTGAAGGATGGGGCAGGATCACCCGGACGAAGACTCAATGCGACAGGCTTGGCCATGATCGAAAACTAGGCGCGAAGTGGTGATGTGCAATGGGCCAGTGCGGTGAGGCGCAAACCTTCCAATGTCAGTCCCGGAACCACGGCGTCTATTTCCGGAAGGCCTTTGGCAATGAGCCGTGCATAGCCGCCGGTGGCCACCACTGGCAGGCGGCGCACCTTCAGTTCCCCGCGCAACTCGATGATGAGTCCACGCACCAGCCCGCGATATCCGAAGACGGCCCCCGACAACATGGCCTCTTCGGTGTTGCGTCCGACGACCCGACGGGGACTCCGGATGCGGATGCGGGGGAGGAGCGCGGTCTTCTCGTGAAGATAATCGGTCATGGCCGATAGCCCCGGGGCAATGATACCGCCGACATAATTGCCCGTACGGTTGACCACATCAAAGGTCACCGCAGTGCCAAAATCGACTACCAGCGCTGGAGCCCCGTAGTGGTGGCGCGCTGCCACTGCATTGGCCAAGCGGTCCTGACCTATGGTCTCTGGATGCGGGTAATCGATTCCGACTCCGCGGAGGGTCTGCGGCGTGAGTTGCAGAGGGGTGAGTTGGAGACGTTGACCGGCCCATTGGGCCAGGGACGTATTCACCTTCGGCACCACACTACAGAAGCATAGAGCGTCCGGAGTTCGTCGGGGCAACAGTGCCTCCAGCAATGCCGGAGCGGATCCATCCGACCAGGCCAAAGTGGGTATATCCCCCAAGGTTCGGAGGCTTCGAGCGCTACCCAGACCGACATGGGTGTGGGTATTGCCGACGTCGAGCAGTAGCATCATGGCGTCGGCCCTTTCGCCAACGAAACGTCGCCGCCGATGATGTGCTCCAAGCGCCCATGATCGGTTCGAACCAAGAGCGCACCGTCTTCATTGAGCGATTCAGCTCGGCCGATGATCACGCGGTCTGCCATTCGAATCATGACCCGTTGACCCAGGGTGCTGCAGCGCCGCATCCACTCATCGCTGATTTCATGGAAATCACCCCGACGGAGGCGTGCATAAGCGGTATCCAATTCCGACAGGACCGTGGCGGCCAGATCGGCCCGATCAAAGGTTCGCCCGCCCTCAATGCGCAGCGAAGTGGCGATGGACTGCAAGTCTTCCGGCATTTCCTCGGAAGTCAGATTCACATCGATTCCGATGCCCAATACGACGTGCCGGATGTGGTCTAGCTCGGCTCCCAGTTCCAGCAAAATACCGGCGACCTTGCGTGTGCCGAAGACGATGTCATTGGGCCACTTGATGTCGGGCTTCAATCCGGTGTGGCGCTCAATCCCGCGGGCCACGGCGACGGCGCTCACCACCGTCAATTGGGTGGCGGCCGACGGTGGGAGTTGCGGGCGAAGCAGGACAGAAAACCAGAGTCCCTTGCCTGAAGGGGAGATCCATTGGCGGCCTAGGCGTCCTCGACCACGGGTTTGCGATTCGGCAAAGACGACGATGCCCTCTCGGACGTCGTCGCGCGCCAGCTTCTCAACCACATCGTTGGTCGAAGCGGTCTCCTGAAAAACTTGGACATCCCTTCCGATGGTGCGGCCGGGTCCCAGTCGGGCTAGCAGGTCGTCGGCATGGAGGCGATCAGGGGAAGAGCGCAGTTGGTAGCCATGGTGCGGGCTGGCCTCGATGTCGTAACCTGCCTTGCGCAGTTCTTCGATGCGAGACCAGATGGCCGCTCTTGAAACACCGAGATCTTTGGCCAGCGTGGCTCCGGACACGCCGGCCTCACCAGCAGTCCTCATGGCGGCCAAGATGCGTGCGTCAGGGTTCACGGCAGGAAATCCAGGCCGATGTCCACGGCGCGGGCTGAATGAGTGATGGCTCCGACGGAAATGAAATCGACCCCGCTCTCCGCGATACCACGAAGGGTCCCCTCGTTGATGCCCCCGCTGGCTTCCGTTTGGCAGCGCCCCGCGATGCGTTTCAGGGCCTCCCTCAGCATTTCCGGTGGCATGTTGTCCAACAGGATTCCGTCGGCACCCGCCTCCGCCGCGCGCTGGGCTTGATCCAGGGTGTCGGCCTCGACTTGAACGAACAGGGTAGGGAACTGGGAACGGGCTCGTCGAACAGCGGCAGTCACGGGATCCGGGCTGGCGTCAGCCAAGGCTGCGAGGTGGTTGTCCTTGATGAGGATCCGGTCGTGAAGCCCCATCCGATGATTCACTCCTCCACCACAGCGGACGGCGTATTTCTCGAACCGACGCCAGCCAGGGGTGGTTTTCCGCGTGTCCAAGATGCGAGCGCCGGTGCCGTTTACTGCCCGGACATAGCGGGAAGTTGCGGTGGCCACGCCGGAGAGGCGTTGGACGAAATTCAGCGCCACACGCTCCGCCGACAGCAGGGCTCGGGCCGGGCCGGAAACCTCCAGCAAGGTGGTTCCTGGGGTGCACGAGTGACCGTCTTCCACGCACTGGCGGATCCGGGCGTTGGGTGCCAGTTCCCGGAATGCCATCTCGGCAAAGGCCAGGCCTGCAACGGTGAGGCATTCCCGGGCGTTCATGCGGGCCGTGGATTCCGCCTCGGTCGGGATGCAAGCGAGGCTGGTGGCGTCACCGCAGCCGAGGTCTTCCTCCAGTGCCTGAATGACGGCCGCTCGAATCAGTTGACGATCCAAATGCTCCACGGGGTGAGGCTGCAAGAGTCCGTATCGGAGGCGCAACCGACAAAGCGGGTCCATCGGGCGGCTGGGTTTGAGAATGGTTGAAAAACAATGGGGCACCGGGTCTTGAGACTCGGTGCCCCATCGGCGGGATTTTTCAGCAGTTCGGGTTACTGGAGCGCCTCGAACACCTTGCCCACCATGTCCTTGCTCGGGGTCAGGGTCTTGGAACCCGGCTTCCATTTGGCCGGACAGGCTTGTTCTGGATGCCGCACCAAGTAGGCGTTGGCTTCCATTTTCCGGAGCAATTCGGAGGCGTCACGGCCCACGTTGTAGAAGTTGATCTCGCTGGAGACCAAGGTTCCCTCGGGATTGATGATGAAGGTGCCGCGCAGCGCCAGACCGCTGTTGCTGTCATAGACTCCGAAAATCCGGGAGACGGCTCCGGTCGGATCGGCGGCC
>JARXAF010000105.1 GCA_029865985.1 Verrucomicrobiota bacterium | reverse complement strand
AGCCCTATTCTGGTGCGCAACCCGGCCTTTTACGACCGCGGCAGCGCCCCGTCAGGGTTAGTAGCACTCGACGGAGTGTTCCAACCGACCCTCGTGCGGTTTAGTTCACCGCAAATGCTGGCCCAATTCTCGGTAACACTGGACAAGGACACCTACGGAGACCCCGGTGCGATGATTGAGTTCTACCGAGTCAGTTCCACTGGCAACACCTTGCTGGCGTCCATTCCGGCCAATCAAACGAGCCCCGGATTCACCGCCGCCTTGGCGGCACCGATCAGCGGCGTCGACATGGTGCTGCTGCCTTCGGGTGCCTTGTACGACAACATCCAGTACTCATCCGTCCCTGAGCCCAGTTCTGTAGCCCTCAGCCTCGTAGGATTGGCCGGGTTCGGAGCCTTCCTCTTCCGGCGCCGCGCTTCAGTTCAACGCTAAAGCCCTCAGCGGATTTTTAAGACCGTTTTTTAAAATCACCCCTCGTCGCACCCCTGCGGCGAGGGGCTTTTAGTTTTGAGGGATATCCGGTGCCAGACCGCGCTCGATCTCGGCGCAAAATGTCACCGTTCTGTTTCCTGAGCGTCATGCCCGTGTGACGCGTCGGCCCAAAAATATATATTCTACAATGGGTCTAGATTCCTCTCTCTTGCTCAACGAAGGGCGCCTCAACCGGGGCGAGGAATGGGACTTTCCGGGTTCAGGCTGGACCTTCCTGTGGCTCATATCCGGAGACGCGTACCTGATGGGTGAAACACCGAGCCAAGCGCTGTCTGCCGGGATGGTCGCGATCCATGGCGGAAACTGTTTACTGAGGCTGCGAGCCAGCCAACTGGGCAGCCTCGCGTTTCGTTGGTTTCGACTAGATCCGACCACACTCTTCGGGGTCTTTACACTGTTGGAGCGTCGCCGGATCGACCATCCGGATCAAATCAACCCCTCCCTGCCCTGGGTTCTCAACCGGGACAATCCTGCCGCCGAGCGCTTCACTAAAACCCACATCTCCCACGACACCGGATCGCTGGAGCAGCGGGCTCGGTTGTTGGAGTTGGTGTCCACCGTCCTGTCTCCTCCTGCCTACAAGTCCTCCATACCGGTGGGTTCACCACGGGATGCCGGGGATCGACTGGAGGAACTGCTTCACCAACTCACCGACGCGCAATTAATGTCCATGCCCGTCGAAGAATTAGCCCGCCGTTGCCACTGTGAGACCCGACGTCTGCTGTTAATTTACCGGGAGCGTTTCGGTGGCAGCCTGCCGGGACAACAGAGGGAATGGCTCAAAGTGAAGGCCTGTTCGATGCTGGCCCAAGCCGACTCAGACATCGCCTCGGTGGCCAAGGCCTGCGGCTACGACGGTGCAGACGCCTTTCGGGCGTGGTTCCGGAGGCAGTTCGGAATGGCACCCACTCAGTGGCAACAGCAGCAGGCATCTCAACGTTCCAGCACCGGTTCCACGACGATCGGGTAACGGATTCGATTGCTGTTCGTCGCACATTTGTCACAAACACGACAAACTGCCGCCATCTGCACCAGCAAGGGTTGCCGGGTATGAACGCTTCGATCCGCCGGATCACCGTACTCGCCGCCGCCTGCGCCGCCGCCGCATGGATGGTCGGCTGCGCCTCTTCCTCGGCCAAGCTCAACCATCTCTCCCTCGGTATGTCTCGCGACGAGGTCGTGAAGACTCTGGGCCGCCCGCACGGCGTTTCAGCCCAAGGCGACGTGGAGTTCCTCACCTACAACCTCCTCAACAAGGGCGTCGGTGACATGAAGGAATTCGTGGTGCGCATCCAGAAGGGCTCCGTCGAGTCCTTCGGCGAACGATCCAACTTCGGATCCAGCCTCTTCGGAACGAACGCGCCCGCTGGGGCCACCGCGAAGTAATCGCCCGAGCACCCTAAACTTTTTCAACGAGAGACCGATCGATCATGGACCCGTTCCAACCCATCCTCGCCAACGCCCTCACCTTCGCTTTCGAGAAGGCCACGATCGAGGGTAAGATGACCATCTCGGCCCTGATCCTGGTATCGATGGTCTCTTGGTCGGTGATCATCACCAAAGGCCGTCAAATCTTGAAGGCGCGCGCCATGAGCAAGAAGTTCCTGGCCGCCTATCGGGACGCCAAGGATCCAATGTCGCTCTTCCGCGAGAAGCAGGAGTTCTCGGGAGCGCCTGCCTTCGAGGTTTACGCGATGGGATGCGGCGAGGTGGAGTACCACTTGGAAAACAACCCGGTCACCGTCAAGGGCCAGAAGCGGATCAGCGTGGAGTCTTTCCAAGCCGTTCAAGTGGCCCTGGAACGCGCGGTCAGCACCGAGGCCCTCTCGCTTGAAAAAGGAATGATCATCCTCACGACTGCTGTCGCGGGTGGGCCCTTCATTGGTCTTCTGGGAACGGTCTGGGGCGTCATGGAAACCTTCTCCGGCATCGCCATGGCGGCCAGCGCCAGCCTCACTGCGATGGCCCCGGGTGTCGCCGGCGCACTCATCGCCACCGTCGTCGGTCTGTTCGTCGCCATCCCGGCCATGTTCGCCTACAACCTGATGATCACCGCCATCCGCGGCATCACCCAGGAACTGGACAATTTCAACTCCGAGGTCATGACCGATCTGGAGCATAAGTATGTGGATAACCGCGCTTTGGCTGACGAAATCGCCGATGCCTTGCGGAACATCAACCTCGGTCAACAGAACAACGTCCGCCCATGAGCGCCGCAGCCTCAGGGCGTCGCGGACGCAAGAAATTCTCCGCATCGCACCACCATGCGATGGGTGAACTGAACATCACCCCGCTGTTGGATTTGGCCTTCGTGCTTCTGGTGATCTTCATCATCACCACAGCCCCGTCGACCAATGACATCGACATCAACCTGCCCTCGGCCGCACAGCAGCCGCCGCAGAACCAGGCCAAACAAGACATCAACAACGTCACGGTCGATGCCGCGGGGAACATCTACTTCAACGCCGAGCCCATCACTCTGAAGAAGCTGGAGGACGAGATCATCCGCTTCCGCAAGAGCAACCCCGACCTCAGCGTCGTGGTGCGTGGCGACGAGAACGTGAACTACCAGAAGGTCGTTCAAGTCCTCGACATCCTCACCCGGGCCAATGTGACCAAGATCGGCCTCGCGACAGACACCGCGGGCGCCGCCAAATAGGAAACAGGCATGGCCCGCAACGCCAAGAAGAAGGCTGACCGCTCCAGTCTGGTCATCTCGATCGTAGTCCACGCTCTGGCCCTTGGAGGTCTGGCCTACTTGGCCCACAAGGCCGGTTTCGTGCCCCAGGCGATCTACCAGATCACGGGCATCAAGCCACCGGAGAAGCCGAAGCCCAAGCCCAAGCCCCCGGAACCCACACCCGAGGTGCCGCAGCCCAAGGCAAGCGACATCGTCGAGGAAACGGCCGAACCTCCCGCCAATGCGGCACCGGCTACCGCCGCACCGCCCACGGCCAGTGCTGCTCGTTCCGACGCTCCGCCCGCTCAAGGCGGCGGTGCCGGCAATTTCTTTAAGGCCGATGCCCGCAAGCCCGACGCCGCTCCCGTTCGCCCCATCCAGGGAAAGCCCGGCACCGGCGCGGGTAATTTGGGAGCCTCCAAGTCGACCGCGTCGGCCACAGCGGCCAAGTCCGCCTTCGATGAGGCTTCTACCAAGCCGAGCACCGTAGCCGCGGTCCTCGAAGAGCGAAAAAACGCCGCAACCTCCCAAGAGGCCATCAGCGCCGAGCAAATCGCCCGGACTGGCGGCGGCGATGCGGCCCAGATCACCACCAAGATCACCGGCGTCGTGGCCACGGACAATCGACAGATCGTCATCCGCGGGCTGAACGACCGGTACAACATCGCCACGCTCAACGGCGCGGAACTCCCGAGCGCCGATCCCCGTCGTCGGGCTCCTCAGCTCGACCTGATTCCCTCGGCGATGATCGACCGCGTGGTGGTCAGCAAGACGTTCACTCCGGACCTGCAGGGCGGATTTGCCGGCGGTGCGGTGAACATCGTCACCAAGTCGTTCCCAGCCAAAGGTTTCACCACGGTTTCGGCAGGCACGGGCCTCAACAGTTCGGCCACGATGAACGACGGATTCCTCAAGATCCCGGGTGGCAAGAATGACTTCTGGGCCATGGATGACGGTTCCCGAGCCCTGCCCTCAGGGGCGTTGATCGACCCGTCGATCCTGACCGAAGCCCAGCGTCCGTGGCGCAACAACACGCAACAGGCGGCGGGCGCCGATCGTTTGGCCTTGGCCCAGAAGTACGACAACGCGTTGCGATCGTTCAACAACACCACGTTTGCGCCCTCGATGGGGCAACCGGGACCAAACTCCAACTTCTCGGTCTCCAGCGGCGACACCACCTATCTCTTTGGACGCCGTTTCGGCTGGTTCGGAACCTTCAACCACGACCGCCAGTTCCAGTTCTACGAGAACGCCTTCCGCGGCCGCTATTCCTACGGCACTGATCCTGTGGACGGCGGCCCGTTGATCCGTACCTCCGAGTTCCGACGCGATCAGTCCATCATGAACGTGGGTTGGGGCGCCGTGGCCAGCACGGCGATGGAGTTGATGCCCGGACACGAACTGTCCTTCAGCTTCCTCAACAATCAAAGCGCCCAACACTACATCACCGAGGAAACCGGGCGGACGATCAACCAGTTCGATCCGGGAACCCAAGAGCGCACGCGCATCGAGCAGTTGACCTACCGCGAGCGCTACCTGCGCAACTTCCAATTCAAGGGTCGCCATGAATTCCGGGAAGTCGGATCCGCCCAACTCGACTGGAGCTTCTCCAGTTCCGGCACCGGCGAGAACTCCCCCGACGAGCGTATCTTCCCGATGATCCTCTTCCCGGCGGGCAATGGCCTCACCAACGTCATCGCCCAGTCGGCCGAGCTACCCAACATCAACCAACCTTCCCGCTTCTTCCGCGACTCGCAGGACAAGAGTTGGAACTTCCGCAGCGACCTGACAATCCCCTTCACGCCCGGTAACGGTCTGGAGAGTTCGATCAAGGTCGGCGGCAACGTCCTGGAGTCTGAACGCCGATTGCGCGAGCAACGCTTCGAGTACGAAATCAGCCAGAACTCGGGATCCAATCAGTCGGATGTGACCGGCTACGCCAACTCGATCCTCAACTTTCAGGGGCAGCAGTTCGTCACCAACTATACCGGATCGGGCGCCAATGCCCGAACGGCCTACTTCTTCCCCAACGCCACCTTCCTGCGGTCGGGTCTTCCCTTCGATGGTTACGGTTACGATGGAACCCAGTCGATTCCCGCCGTGTACGCGATGGCCGATTTGTTCGTCATGCCGAAGTTCCGCCTCGTGGGCGGTGCCCGCTTCGAACAAACCGATCTTCAGGCCGAGGTGCTGCCCCGCAGCCGAATCCTGGGTGCTTCCTCCAGCGGTCGCATCTCCACCACGGATGTACTGCCTTCGCTCGGTGCGGTGTTCCCGGTGACCTCCAATCTGAACCTGCGGGTCAATTGGTCGCAAACCATCGCACGTCCCACTTACCGCGAATTCGCACCCTTCGAGTACTTCGATACCTTCGATGGTTTGGCCTACCGCGGTAACGCCGACCTCAAGCGTTCGGAAATCGAAAACTACGACGCGCGGATGGAATGGTTCCCTCGCCCCGGCGAATTGCTCTCGGTGGCGTACTTCCGGAAAAACATCCTCAACCCGGTCGAGCCCTACATCGCCGACAACGCGGCGGGCATCGTCAGCTTCACCAACAACGCCAACGCCATCGTGTCGGGCTTCGAGTTTGAAGCGCGCAAGAACATGGCTGCACTCGACCCGCTGCTAGCCGGCATCACCCTGGGTGGCAACGCGGCTTTCATCAGTTCCGAGGTCGATGTGTTCTATCCGGTGGGCAATGGCGTGGGCCTCTACAACCGGCCGTTGTTTGACCAACCCGAGTACATCCTCAACTCCGACCTCGCCTGGGAAATCGCCCGCAGTCGGACCACCTTCTCGGTGTCCTTCACGCGGAGCGGCCAGCGGTTGGCGGTCGACGGCGGTCAGGGCAGCCCCAACATTTACGAGCAACCCATCAACACCCTCGACTTCTTCGTGAACCAGCGTCTGGGCCGTCGGTGGAAGATGCGCTTCGGGGCCCGCAACTTGCTCGATCCGGATATTCGCCAAACCCTCATCAACGATCTCGGAGCCAGTGAAGAACGCTACGGCGACAAGTACGTCTTCCGCAGCTACAAGCGCGGCATCACGGTGAGCCTGACCTTGTCGGCCGATTTCTGATCCATTGATCGCCACTCGCGAACTCGGTGGGTCCGCCAACAGGACTCACCGGCCCAGCCGCAGGTAAATGGGATTGGAGTACAACCACGGACGACGCTCACCGCCGATGGGCAGCCACAACTCCACCCGATAAACCCCAGCGCGGGTCACAAGATGGTCGAGGGATTCCCCTTCGGACACCACCTCGACCTGACCGTCGCGGATCAGACGAATCGTCGCCGGCAACGGGGAACGAATTTCCAGCCGCTGCCCTGGAATCCAGGGTCGTTCATCACCCATCACTCCATCCCGGCCGACGCCGGTCACTCGGAAGTCAAACCCACTCGGGTCGCCCATCCAATCGTGGCTGACATAGACTTGGCCGGCCTTCACCGCGGCTCTCAGCGCCGGCTCCGTCTGCTCCCGAGCCAGAACGTGGGTGCAAACATTGCGGAAGGACCGCTCGTAGGGATCGAAGTCCAGACGCGCCACAATGGCTCCATTGGTTTTACCAGCCAGCATGGGACGCAACGTGGGGCGCAGGGAGACTCGGACTTTCCGCATGTCCTCGTCCTTGTCCACGATGGTCCCCAGAAGCGCCGTCTCGTCGTCGACCTTCTTGAGCAAGAAGATCTGGTTGTGGTGGCAATCATTGGCGGCCACGCCCGTGAAATGACCGGTGGCGTTGGCAGCATCCCATTTGTCGAGATAGGCCTGAGGGTACAGGCACTGTGAGGCCAGGCAGGCGTCGGGGAATCGCCGCAGCAACTCCGCCAGTTCCTGCAACTTCTCTGGATCAGTGAGGCGCAGCACCAACTGCAAGATCCCGGTGAAGTCGCGCTTGGCGTCGTAGTGGCGATTGTAAATCTCCAGCCCGGTCAACCCATTCATTGAGTGGTCGGGCCGCTCTTCGATATGGGACAGGAAGGCCATGCCGTCTCCGCGGACAACCGCCGGGATCAACTCAGGCACAGGCTTTTCCATGAGCGGGAACACCGAAGCCTCAGGGTGCAGCAGAAAGCCGCGGGCCTCGGAACCGGGGATAAACAGCACGCCCTCGCGCAAGCCGCGCCAGCTATCCATGTAGTCGCGGGGCGGACGGAAATGATCCGACAAGAACACCACCCGGACGCCGGCCACTTTCGCGGCCGCGAGCATCTCCTCAGGCTTGCCACCGGTGTGCGAGGAATCGCCGGCATGGGCATGGAACACGCTCCGGAGATCCATGAGGCCATCGGCGCGGGGCAGCCGGTCCTGCCGACGCGACGCCAGCGCGTCCACCGAGGCCTGAACCGCTTGCAGACGCACCGCATCCAGGCGTGCATTGGGCGAATGACGTGGATTCTCGAGCGGCGGAGCCGCCTGGACGAGCACGCCTACCAGCGTGAGTGCCAGCGCTGTCCTCGCGGATTGGATCACGGTTGGGCGGACTCCAAACGTTGGCGGTACTCCTGACGGGCGTGATCGAAGGCGGCGACCGCCTGTCCGTGTTCGGCCCCGGTGAAGAAGCGCTCCTTCTGCTTCCAGCACTGCTCCACCGAGTCCAGGCACCATTGGATGGATCGACGCTCACGAATGGGTTTGCCAGCGACCTCGATGAAAATGGGATTGGTGTGCGAGCTGGGCAGGATGCGCAGGGCGTACCAACCGCTGCGCTTCACCGAATGGGTAATTTCAATCGGTCGGAGAACACCATCGGCTTCGATCTCCATCCGGGCCACAGGCACTCCGTTCTCGATCAATTCCACCGGCACCTTGCGGCTGGCACCGATGCGGGCCCGCTCCACATGCCAATACGGCTGCTCGCTGAATTTGCGCTTCTGGATGGCCACCTGCGGCTGTTCATCCAGTCGGGCCGCCGTTTGCGCGCGGAAGACCACGGGTCGGCCCTCCGGCAGAGTCAACTGACTCCCCTTCTCACCCATGACCACCGCGTCGGCCTGGAAATCCATCAAATGGCTGCGGCCATCTCCGACGTAATTGCGGCCCGCTCGAATGCCCTCGCACCAGTCTTCATACGACCAGCGCTCCGGAAGCTTCACATAACTGCGCCCCAAGCCCACGCGCTCGCCGTAAATACAGGGGAAATCCGTCTCGCCGCTGATGCGGGTGCGATAGCCGGCATTGAGCGTGTGGTACCAGATGTTCAGCTCCCACGGGAAGGGCGTGTCGACGGTGCTGATGAAGTCCACCGCGGGCACCAGTTTACCATCCGGACCCGGCACATTGTGGGTCACGTCCACGATGTACTCGTTGGCTCCGATGCCGCTGAACGGCGGAATCTTGTCAGTGAGCAACTCGGTCGAATCGAGTTCCAGCCCCCAACCACTGTGGGCCGGGCCGGTCAAAGCCCCCTGGGCCTTGGCCCACTTGAGGGTGTTCAGGCCGAGCGTCGGCCAGTGCTTCTTGGAGTCGCCGCCCGGGTACATTTGCTGACGCAGGCGCAGCAGGCACAAATGACCCGAGTTGTGCGACCCAAACCCGCTGACTTCCACATCGTAGCGCAGCAAGTAGGGCCAGCGGCTGACCGGGTCGTCCGATCCGGTGAAGAACTGCTTCTGGTAGTCGAAGCACGGTCCCCAGGTGAGGTTGGCTCCGATCTTGAGGTCTTCACCGAGCACATGGCGCATCATGTCCGCGGCGTGGACTCCTTCGGTCGGCTTTTCATAGTGCGCGCAGCCGGCGGCATGGATGTGGTGATCGCCCGAAATCCACCCACGAGTGGACGGGTCGATCCACCGCTGCACTTGGAAACGCCAGCGATTGGTCTTTCCGGCCGCGACTTCCAGTTCGTGCCGCTGGATGAGCGATTCCGGACCGCGGGAAAATTCGACCGTATACCGACCAGCAGGCAAACCCATGGATTCGCCGTCGTTCCGATACACTTGCGGGTGGAAGAAGAAATCGGGAGCCAACCGTTTGGACTGGGCCGGGAACACGTGACCCCGGGCATCGGTGATGAGCAAGGCCGCAGTGGTGGGCTTGCCGTGCTCATCGAGCACCTCGAGCCGGACCGGATGGGCGGGTTGGCAAGTGAAGAGGGTGTCCACTTCGCTGCGAAAACCCAGGTCTTGGGAACCCTGACCCACATCGAAGATCAACTTCGCCTCGCGACGGCCCGCATCCCGGGAATAAATCTGAACCAGCCGGTATTCGACGGGCAGTCCTCCCAACTCCGGCTTCAGAGGCGCGGCCTGAACCAGCGCCACATCGAGCCATCGGTCGGAAACCGTCTCCGCGGGCGATCCATGCAATCGGGCCGCTTGCGGACTGCGCACCCGGAGGGCCGAGGTGGTCCCCGCCTCATTGTGGACCTTCACCAAAAACGTGACCCAACCCGTTTCATTGAGCACCGCCGGAGCGGGCCCCGGGGCGGCCTTGACCCGCATTTCGGGTGTGACTTGCACGGCCACCAGCACATGGGCATCCAGGATTTTCTGGGTGCGGGCGAGGGCCTTGTCTGGGTTTTTATCCGTCAGTGCCGCCTCCAGATCGGCGCGTTCCTTCGCGCTGAGAGGCGATCCCGCCAGAGTCAACGCCTCCGACACGCGACGCACTTGGGCTGCGAAGGGCTGCCAATCAGGCACGGCCAACGCGGGCAGGTCGGCCGATTGAGCCGAGCCCGCCGCCAGGGCGAGAAGGGCGGCCAGACGGCAGAGGTGACGGAGTGGGTTCAAGGTCTTCACAATGGAGAAGGAAGGAAGGGGTGGGCCCAGATCAAAGGGAAAGCTCCTTCAGGTTGCTCCAGAAATGCGCCTGCGCGCAAGTCGTGCCCTGCGTGAGCGCGGCGCACCGATGGACGAATTGGTGATCCATTGACCGTTCAGCGCCTTTGCATGGGTCGACTGCTCCCTATCCACGGACCGTGGCTTCAGATAGAGTCCTCTGCGTCATGACGAAGACGTTCGCGGAACTGGGCTTCGAGGGTCGGCTCATCGCCGTCGAAGGACTCGACGGCTCGGGCAAATCCACCCAGATCTACCTCCTCAAGCGCTGGTTGGAGATGCGCGGATTCAAGGTCTTCTTCAGCGAATGGAATTCGTCGGCGCTGGTCAAGAGCGCGACGAGCAAGGGCAAGAAGCAGAACTTGCTCACGCCCACGACCTTCTCGCTCATCCACGCCACCGACTTCGCCGACCGCTACGAGCGCCAACTGCTGCCCCTGCTCAAGGCGGGCTACCTGGTGCTGTGCGACCGGTACATCTTCACGGCGTTTGCCCGTGACGTGGTGCGCGGATGCCCTCCGGCTTGGGTGCGGGGTCTCTACAGCTTTGCGGCCTTGCCCGACATCACCTTCTTCTTCCGCTCGCACCTCGAAGTGTCGCTCAACCGCATCCTGGACAATCGACCCACCCTCAAGCACCACGAGGCTGGCATGGACCTGGGACTCTCCAGCGATCCGTACGAAAGCTTCCGAATTTTCCAAGGCCGGATCTTCGAGCAATACCTGGCCATGAGCACTGAGTTCAACTTCGTGGTCATGGACGCCAACCAGCGCATCGAAGAACAACAAGGACTGGTCCGCCGCCTGGTCGAAAACCGGATCGACCTGCCCACCTTCACCGCCACCAAATAATCCGAGCCATGGCCAGGAAAACCAAATCCGCACCCACGAACGAGGCCGAAGTACTCGTCCCGAAGGTCACGCCGAAGCGCTTCTTCGGCCTGGGCCTGCCCGGCGTGGAAGTCGAGAAGCTCTCCGGTAAGCTCATCGTGGTGGAAGGAGCCGACGGCTCGGGCCGATCCACCCAAATCGCCCGATTGATCCAGTGGCTCGAGGCCTCGGGTCATCACACCATCCAAGTCGGTTTGAAGCGCTCGTCTCTGGTCAGTGAAGAACTCGAAGCCGCCCAGCAAGGCAACATTCTCTCCCGCACCACGCTCTCGCTGTTCTACGCGACCGATTTTGCCGACCAGCTTGAGAACACCATCCTGCCGGCACTGAGGGCGGGCTCAATGGTGCTGGCCGACCGCTACATTTACACCTTGATGGCCCGCGATCTCGTACGCGGCGTGGATGAGCAGTGGCTGCGCAATTTGTACGGCATCGCGCTGGTTCCCGACGCGGTGTTCTACCTCGAGGTGCGGCCCGAGAAACTGGTTCAGCGCGTCTTCGCCAAGCAGCAGGCCCTCGATTACTGGGAAAGCGGCATGGACCTGGGCCTGTCACGCGACATGTTCGACAGCTTCCTGCAGTACCAGAGCCGTATGCGCGACACCTTCCGACGGCTGCAACGCCACTACGGCTTCGACCTCATCGACGCCGAGCGGCCGGTCGAGCGCATCAGCGCCGACTTGCAGAACAAGATCGAGACGGTGCTCGCGGGGGGCTGAGGGCTCGAGAGCCGGTCTGAAAATGGGGAGGGCCCGAACGGAAGGGCCGGCCCGGAGGCGTGGTCCCTGTCGTTTCGGCCCTATCGTTCCGGGGATGGAATTCGGGCTTTGGAATTCCGGCTCTGAATTTTCTCTGCGGACTGAAGCCTCCAGACACCCCGCCCACCGGCACGGTTCAGGGCTTGGGCGAGGGAGTCGAAGGGGTCGGAACGATCGGAGCGATCGCCTTGGGAACGCTTCCTCGCGGGACGGAGTCCCCCCAGCGGAACAACCCGAAGAACAGACCGTTGCGCGTGCCTTCGGGGCCCGACTCCTGACGCCACAAGTTCCACAGCAACGAGCGGCTCTGCCGACCGGTCTTGGCATCGCGTTCGTGGCGGTAGAGCGACCAGAGGGGGCTCCAGCCGCGGACGATGCCCTCGTTCGAGGGGAAGGCCCCTTCGGCCAGCGCAAGCACCTGAAGCCGTTCACGCCCCTGCCGGTCCCGCGCATGATGGAACAGCGGCCAGAGCGAGCGGCGGCGGTACTCCGCGCCACTGCGACGGTCGCGCTCCGCCACATCGACCCACAGGTAGAACACGCTGCGGGTTTGTTCGCGATCGAGGTCCTCGGCCAGCAGTCGCTTGTGCGTGTAGAAGGGCCACAGCACAAACTCACTCTGCTGCTCGGCATTGGTGGCACGGCCCCAAAGCGGCCAGACACGGCGCGCATGTTTTCCGTGACCGTCGGCCCACCCGATGAAGGGCCACGGCGCACCCCATTCGTCGAACTGGCGCTCGCGATCGACCGTGTGGGTGAAGAAAGGCCACATCAGAGTGGTGTTGTCGCGCAGCTTCGACCGCTGCAGGGAAAACAGCGGCAGGGCCAATGTGTTGGTGACCGGATTCTCAGAGCCGATGCCCTGGCGGTCGGTGATCCAGAAGGGCCAGGCGACAAAGCGTTTCTCGTGGCCGGGGACCACCTCGGGCAGGTCGCTCAAGGCATTGGTCCGCACCAGCGGCGCGCGATGCTCCTGTCCATAAAGCGGCCACACCTGCCACCCCTGGGCGCCCCCGGTGCGCACGTGGACGAACGGCGCGAGATAATTGTCGGTGACCACGTCGCGCTTGCGGGTCTGGACCCAGAGCGGCATCGCGGCGAAGCGCACCTCGTCTCGGAACAGACGATCTTTGAGGTGGCCGTAAATGGGCACCAGGGCCCAGTAGGCTTGTGCCGGATCGTCGGACCGCTGGCTGAACCAGAACGGGAACAGGGTAAAACGCCGCTTTTCCGACCCTACAGTGCCCTGCCCCCCGCTCCAACTCACGAACTGCACGATGTGGAAGCGGTACTGCGAACCGTACTGATCGAAGGACACCAGCGGGTAGAGGAACTCGGCCTGCGTGCGTTCGACACCCGGTTCGTGCTGGTAGGACACCCAGGGCGAAAAACCCCAACCCCATGCCTCGGGCGTGTCTTGCCAATGGAAGAGCGGCCCCAACGCCTCGCCACGATGCCCAGCACGCAACGTCAGCGGGAACTCCTCGGCCAATGGCCCGAAACGCACCTCGGAGTCGGACCCGGCCAAGGCAGACAGCCCAGACAACCCAGACAACCCACCTCCGCCTGCCAAGAGCAGGGCGGAAAGCAGGGGTCGGAGAGCACGGGACAATTTCGTCATGAACAGGCCACCAAGGTCTCGCGGCCACGGGTGCGGGTCAAGTTGTGGGGGCGGGGGTGGGTTCAGGGATGGCTGCACCGGCATCGGTTTTCCTCGGCACGGCGCTGCGTTGTTTTTTTGATACCTTAAACTGAATGCTTTTAGTTTATTCGGTTTACAATATTTGTTATTTTTATTTGATTTAACGAATATGACTGATTTCGTTGCGCGGACTCCCGAGCAGTTGGGGGCGATTCTTCGAGGGTACCGTCATGAGAGGCAACTGTCCCAAAAAGGGGTCGGTTCCCAGTGCGGCCTGTCCCAAGCGGCGCTCTCGCAAATCGAGTCGGACCCAACGACCACCAGCCTGTCCCGGATCTACCGGATCCTCTCGACCTTGGATCTCGAACTAGTTGTCCGTCCCAAAGGCCCCGACGGCCAGAAAACCGAGTGGTGACCCATGCCCCGTCCTCGTCATTCCAGAGCCCTGTCCATTTGGATGAACGGCGAGCGGGTCGGCCTGTGGCGGACCCCCACGCGGGGAACCCACACGTTCGCCTATGACGACCGTTGGCTGGGTTCTCCCCATGCCCGGCCCATTTCGCTGTCGCTGCCGTTGCGACCGTCCGGCGAACCGTTCCGGGACGGGGTCGAGGCGTTCTTCGACAATCTCCTTCCCGACAACCGAGGGATCCGCGAACGCATCCAGCGCCGGTTTCAGGTTCCCAGCATCGACCCCTTCGACTTGCTCCAAGCGGTCGGACGCGACTGCGTCGGGGCGCTCCAACTGCTCCCGGAGGATGCCCTGCCCGGAGACCTGTCGCGGATCACGGGTGATCGACTCGGCTCTGCTCAGGTCGCCCGGCTGCTGGCCGCAACCCTGGCGGACCCGCGGGACGGAGACCCTCCATCCGAGGATCACTTCCGCATCAGCCTCGCCGGGGCCCAGGAAAAGACGGCCCTGCTCTGGCACGAGGGAGCCTGGCATCGACCCACCGGAGCCACGCCCACCACGCACATCCTCAAATTACCGATCGGGGCAGGACCGCAGGGCATCGATTTGTCCACCTCGGTCGAGAATGAATGGCTTTGTGGTCGGATTCTGAAGGCCTACGGGATCCCGACGGCGAAATCGAAAATTCAGCGGTTCGGCGACTATCAGGTGCTCGTGGTCGAACGCTTCGACCGCCGGTCGTCATCGGACAAGACCCGGTGGCTGCGTCTGCCCCAAGAGGACTTTTGCCAGGCCACAGCAACGCCTCCCCACCTCAAATACGAGGTCGATGGTGGCCCGGGAATCGTGAAGATCATGGATCTCCTGCAGGGATCGCTCCGGGCCGACCAAGACCGCACGAGCTTCCTGCGTACCCAAGTGATCTTCTGGCTGCTGGCGGCCATCGATGGGCATGCGAAGAACTTCAGCCTCTTCCTCCTGCCGCAGGGCGACTACGAACTCACCCCGCGCTATGACGTGTTGTCGGCCCATCCTGTCATCGGACACGGTCGCGGCAAGCTATCCGCCCAAAAGGCAACGTTGGCCATGGCGGTCCTGGGCAAGAATCGGCATTACCGGATCGCCGAGATCGAATGCCGTCACTGGCTTGAAACGGCCAAACGGTGCGGCATGCCTGGAATGCGCTCCATCATCGCCGACATCCTCGACCAGACACCCCGGGTCTTGGATGAAGTGCGCGCTCAGATTCCTGAGTCCTTCCCGGAACCGGTCGCCGAGGCGATCCTGAACGGGTTGAACGTTCAGGCAGTGCATTTGGGTCGGGGTTTGTCGACCGGCTGAATCACCGAAGGGCACACGGCGGGACCCGGTTGTTTCAACGAGTTCAATCCCGCGTCCTCCGACGCCTGTGGAGGGCCGGTGGTAGATGGATTCCTCTGGAGGCCAAAAACTCTGGGCAGCAAAAAACCGGCTTTGAGGCCGGTTTTTCAACGCTGGGGAAAATGGCGGGAGTGGCGGGACTCGAACCCGTAACCTCTGCCGTGACAGGGCAGCGCTCTAACCAATTGAGCTACACCCCCGCGTTGGGGAG
>JARXAF010000053.1 GCA_029865985.1 Verrucomicrobiota bacterium | reverse complement strand
ATGGGTTGCTCGTAAATGTTCGGGCTGCCTTGGCCGCCATCGACCGCCAGTCGTTGGCCGCTGCGGGTGAAGGACACCGAGAAGGTGGTTCGGCTTCGGGCGATCTCCCAGGCGAGGTCGGAGTTGAGGATGTACTCGGGTTGGTCGAACAACGGACGGTTGTAGAGGCCTACGCCGTTGCCCACCGGATAAAACACATCGACCTCGGAACTAATGAAGGCCGCGTTGCCGCCAAGAGTGATGCCGGCCAAAAGAGGGTCGAGGCTGGCCAGGTTCTTGCGCGCTTCAAACTCGAAACCCGACACGATGGCGCTGGCATTGTTGGTGAAACTCACGATGCCCGCGGCGTTGTCGGCGATGTACGGTTCAACCGGGTTGAGGATGTTTTTTCGGAAGAAGGCCGCCGAGAGGAGTTCACCGGGGCGGGGAAACCACTCGATCCGCGCGTCGTAGTTCTCAATTTCCGAACGCTTAAGGTCGGCATTACCGCGGTAGGCCAAGCCATCGAAGGTGTCGAAGTATTCGAAGGGGGCGAACTCGCGATACGTGGGTCGAGCGATGGTCTGCGACCAGTTCAGCCGCAAATTGAAGTTGGAGGTGATCGGGAACACACCGCCGATGGAGGGCAGTATATCGGTCGTGGCGATGCGGCCGCTGGAGGAAGATCCCAGAATTCGGCTTCGAGGAAGCACCTCAGCCTGGAGGTCGGTTTGTTCGAAGCGAGCACCGCCCACGAGGCGGAACTTCGGTAGCACGAATAAATCGGCCATGGCGTACACGGCCGGAATGGACTGGGTTCCGTCGTAGCCGTAGCCGTCGAAGGGCAATCCGGAGCGCAGGAAGGTGGCGTTCGGAAAATAATAGGCGGTCCGGGCATTGGACCCCGATCCCGTGTAGTTGGTGGTGAATTGCTGGCCCTGAAAGTTCAGCACCGAGTTGGCATAACCGGCCACATCGGACTGATTGGCACCGGTGGTCTGGCTGATCTCGTACTCGAAGCGTTGTTCGCGCAGTCGGCGTTCGGACTCGAAGACGTTGCCGCCGAGTTTGATGGAACTCTCCAGCCCATTTCCTGGGGTGAAAGGGATGGTGAGGTCGCTGCGGAAGTTCCAGCTCTTGTCCTGCGAGTTGCGGAAGAAGCGCGAAGGCTGGTTGATGTTCGGTAACTCGGCCGACTGAGCGATCACGTTGGTGAGCCCGTTGCCGGCCGGGGACAGGATCATTGGGAAGATGCGTTCGTCGGGGGAGTTCTCGCCGGTGCCCGAACTAGAGAAGCTCCAGTCCAGTTGGGTGGATCCCACTTCGCGAAATTCATGGCGACCCTTGAACTGGAAGTTGCGCAAGTAGCGCTCGCGGTAGGTCAACTGATCGATGCGGGTCCGCTCTTCGGATCCCGGTTCGAACTGGTTGATGGTTTGCCCATTCTCTTCGGTGATATATTGCTGGGCGCTTTGGTTGTTGAGGAAGCTGAAGGACACTTCATGTCCGGGCATCAACTCCATCGCCATGCTGGCCACGGCACCCCAACCGACGTTTACGATCGACTGATTGCGTTGGAACTCGGAGGTGCGAATGAGCGGCCCCCCGTCCACCGGATCGGTGCCGTAAGCGTAGCGACCGCGGAAAGCGTTCTCGTAGAACTGGAACTGACGATCTTGATTGAAGGTTCCAAACCAGCCAAAGCGTCGGCCGAAGAGCCACGTGGTGTCGCCGCTCGAGACCGCGAAATTGGAGTTCGGCCCCGGTTGGCCCATCGACGGAGCGAAGGTGGTGTTGTTGAAAGAACGCAAGGCCGCGTCGTACTTCTGGGCCAAGGCCTGCCGATTGGCCCCCTCTGCCTGCTGGGTGTTGTCGCGCCAAGGACGTTGAGCCTCGGTGATGATCGACGGATCGATGAGTGCCTTCGCGGGCAGAGCTCTGGAACCATCATCGAGCGCCCAGAAGTCAGTGCCGCCGCCTGGAATCTTCAAGAAACCCTCGTTCATCGTGGCCGAGCTGTTGAGCCCGGTTCCGGCCGAAACCGTGGTGAAGCCCTGAGCTGGGAAAGACTTGGTGACGATGTTCACTGCGCCGCCGGCAAATCCGCCCTGAAGATCGGGAGTGAAGGTCTTGCTGACCACCACCCGGTCGATCATGGCTGCGGGGATCATGTCGAGTTGCGGGGCCCGGCGTCGGGGGTCCGCACTCGGAAGCTCTGCACCATTGAGGGTGGCGATGTTGTACCGGTCGTTCAGACCGCGGATGACGATCTGGCGGTTGTCTGTCGCCACCACGCCCGTAATTTTCGTGGTGATTTGTGAGGCATCGCCGCCACCGGTTCGAGCGATTTGCTCGGCGCTAATGGCTTCTTGTGACGTGGCTGCGTTCTTTCGCTCTTCCAGCACGGCCGCCACGGTACTGGGTTTGGTGGTCGCCTCATCAAAGGCCGACTTGGCCGCGGTGGCCGAAGCGGTGGACTTGGAGGCGCCCAGAGTGCCGGCACCTGTACCGGGTTTGCCCTGGATAGGGCGGACCGGTGCGGCGTCGGGTTTGCGGGCCTCGGCCTTGAAAAAATTGCCCGCGCCGCCGCCTTGGACGGGCGGCGCATCGGAACGGGCTGCTGTCGCGGTCGGCGGTGCGGCCGTGGCCGGAGCGGTGGCCGTCGGTGGGGCTGCGGTCTCCTCGACGATGTCGCTCGCTTTGGGCTTGGGGATCTCCGGTGAGGGTTCCGGAGGCTTGGGCTTCGGTTTGGGTTTCTCCGGCGGACGGATGCCGGTGATTTGATAAATCGCCGCCGGCACAAACCCAGCTCGGTGGGCCAAATAGGCCAGACCACCCAGGGCTAGGGCGTGGACGATCATCGAGATGATCAGACTCGAGCGGTCCGTCTTCTTTTTGGCGTTGCGGGCCATGACGGTTCTTTATTTCGCTGCGCCCGCGGTGTCTGTCGCGAGGCCGATCTTGGTCACATTGGCCCGTGTTAGGATGTCGAGAACTTGAACCACCTTCTGGTAGTTCACGTTCTCGTCGCCACGCACCACGACGCTCAGGTCTGGGTTACTCTTGCGGAAGCGGATAATCTCATCCTCGAGTTTCTTGAGGGTGATGGGCTCGGCGTTGAAGTAGATGTTTCCCGCGGCATCAACCGTGACATTGTTAATGTCTTGCTTGGTTTGGTTCTGCGGCGGCTGCTGCGCGGCCGAGGGCAGGTTGATGTCGATGTCGTTGGTCGAGGGCGCTGTTGTGATGATGAAGATCACCAAGAGCACGAAGGCCAAATCTAGCAACGGGGTGATGTTGAGTTCACCCATCGCATGGTGGTGCGATGCGGAATATTTTTTGCGTCCACGACGCCCGGCGGCAGCTGCGCTCATGGGCGATGGGTCGGATTTTGAGTCTGCTGACCGAAGGTGATGTTTCGCAGCGCGTCGGCGATTTCATCCGCCAAAGCACGGTTGTCGACGTACTGGTGTTCCAGGTCGGTCATCACCTCGGAGTTGAAGTTGTCGAGCTCCTGAGTGATGCCGCGGATGGCGGTGATCATCAGGTTGTAGGCGAACATCGCAGGGATAGCCACGAAGAGACCGACGACCGTGGCGATGAGTGCACCCGCGACACCCGGGGCCATCGCAGTGAGGCTCGCGCTGGCCGCCATCGCGATACCGGAGAAGGTTTCCATAACACCCCAGACCGTGCCGAGAAGACCGATGAAGGGACCGCCCGAAACGGCCGTGGTCAGGATGATCATGCCCTTTTCGAGCGACAACGCCTCGGCGCTGACCGACCGCTCTAAAGCCACTTGAACCGACTGGAAAGATTCGACACTAATGCGTTTCTTGCCTTTCACGGTCACCGGGTTGTTCTCCAGGTGGTACTCCACTTCACCGCAACCTGAGGCGTAGACCTCGAAGGCCGGTGCTCCCGAAAACTCTCGCTTGTCGCGGAAGAGAGCCATCGGATCCTTGGACTCCCGATAGGCGGCCAGGAACTTCCTGCTCATGGCGCGGGCCTTCAAGATTTGACGACCTTTGGTGATGATCACCGACCAGGAGACCATCGACACCAGGATCAGGGCCGAAATGGTGATCTTGCCTTCAATCGTTGCCTTCTCGAAGGCGAAGGTCAGGGCGTTGGCGAGGATGGGTTGGATCGGGTCCATGATGGATCGGTCTCTTGGAAGGGAATTGCGTCTCTCTCAGGTGAACTGGGCTTGGCCTAGTGCTGTTTGCGATTACTTCGCCGTGGCCCCGGCCGGCGCGTTGGTGCCGAAGAGGCTGGAACCGAAGTTGCCCCGCTCACCGAAGGATTCCACGGAGCCCTTCTGAATGCGGACGACGAACTCCTTGATGTCACCGACACCCTTGTTGAGGAGGTTGTAGGTCAGGAATTCGACATCGCCCTGCGCGGAAACGGCGTGGGGCCGACCCAGGGTCTTGACGACTTCATCGCGAGACATCCCGAGGGAAATATGGTTGAGCTTGGCCGAGGAGGAGGCACAGCCGGCCATCCAGGCGGCGGCGGCAAGGGCGGCGGCGAGGACGGTGATCCGGCGGATCGGAGCGTTCATGCGCCCAAAGACTCCAGATTCTAGATGGCGGCAGTTTGTCGTGTTTGTGACAAACGTGCGACGAATAGTATGCTAATCCGTTACCGAATCGTCGCCTCTCCTTGACCAGAGAGTGTGGAAGCACGCTCCTGCTGCCATTGGGTTGGGGCCATGCCAAACTGTCTTCGAAACCAGGCCCGAAAGGCATCGGCTCCCTCGTAGCCGCAGGCTTTGGCAACCGAGGCGATGTCTGCATGAGGCTGCGACAGCATCGAGCAGGCTTTGATCTTCAGCCATTCACGCTGTTGTCCCGGCAGGCTGCCGCCGAAGCGCTCCCGGTAGATCAACAGCAGACGTCGGGTCTCGCAGTGGCAACGGTGGGCCAACTCCTCCACGGGCAGGGACATCAATTCAGCGTCGGTGAGCTGGTGGAGCAGCTCCTCGAGGCGGTCGCCAGCGTCTCTAGGCGAACCGATCGGGGTGGAAGACTTGTAGGGAGGGGGTGACAAGACCGCGGACACCAATTCCAACAAGCGGGCCCTCTGTTCCAGTGAACCCGAGTTACCGTGATCGGGTGTCTTTGCGAAGCGCTGGGCCGTTGGGGACTCTTTGCTCAGAATCCAGGGCAAAGCCGGGTCCACTAGCTTCGGATGGTCGATACGACGCCGTTCAAACAGGGTGAAAACCCCGAAAAGACTCGAGGGATCCAGGCGGAACCAACGAAATTTCAGATTGCCCAGTTGGCTGGCCCGAAGCCTCAACGCGCAGGTCCCGCCATGCACCACAACCACACCAGACGATACAGCCTGGGTCGGGGCGCCGCCCATCACATAGCCTTCGCCGGAGTGGAGCCATAGAAACACCCATCCCGAAGCCGGGAATTCCCACTCCTCGCCGGTGTTCAGCCGGCCTTCGTGCAGCCAAAGTGATGCATCCAGAGCCATTGACTGCTCTCAACCTTTGGGCTGACGCGTCACGCCAGCGTGTCACAATGGGAACAGAACGGTGACGTTTGAGGTGATTCTCGACCAGTTTTGCTGAATGGGCATCCCCATTGAAACGGAAAAGCCCCTCGTCGCTTTTTCGCGACGAGGGGTGATTTGAGGATTGTTGAAAAGCCTCAGGTCAGCGGTTCGCTGAAATTCGGCGGAGGAACAGGAATGCTCCGAATCCTGCGAAACCGACCAGGGTCAGGGCGATGGAACCGGGCTCCGGAACCGAGGAGTAGCGGATATTGTCGTACAACGCACCTGAAGGCAGCACGACCATGTCCACCCCGCTCACCGGGGCCGCCAGTGCCGCCGTGAATCCGGGGCTGGTTTGATAGGCTGGAATGGAAGCCAGAAGGGTGTTGCCTGAGGAACTGACGCGATAGAACTCAATCATCGCGCCCGAATCACCGTAGGTGTCGTTATCGAGCGTCACAGAGAACTGGGCCATCATCTGTGGGGAGCTGAAGCTCATGATTGTCGGCTGGAAGACGCCGTCCAGTGCGACCAGACCCGAAGGAGCGGATCCCCGATCGTAGAACGACGGGTTGCGCACGAGGATGTTGCCTGCTCCATCAAAGAGACGCCAACGATCGGTGCCCGCGATCACGTCACCTTCGCTGTCGTAGTCCGGAGACCAGGTGCCTTCGCCGAAACTGACACCGGAGGGTGCAGCCAAATTGGCTGATGTTCCCGAGGCCAGGTTGTCGAAGTTGATTGTATAAGACTGCGCTTGGGCCGCAGCTGCCAGAAGCAGTCCCGCCACAAGGGCGACTGGGAATGGTGGGTTCATGGTCGTGCGGTGAGGTTCGGGTGAAACACCCAGTTCACTTGGTCACCGGCACGCCGCCTAAGACGGCCTGCATCACGTTGAAGAACACATCCGTGTTGTCGATCGATCCCCGGAAGAGGCTCGCGCCACGTCCTTCGGCATAGACCGGAATATCCGAGGCCGTGTGCACCGCTGAGCCACCGGATTCAACGCTGGACACCTGACCGGTCACGAGGAACAACCCGTTAGTGTCCCGATTCATCGGGCGCGCCGGGTAGGTGTTCAGCGGGGCCACCCTGCCGAAGGGCTGCTGGCTGTCCTGCAGCGGCAGCGGATTGGTCAGCCAGTTTTCGTAGCGGTCGGCGTTGCCGGCGTAGCCGATGAGCATCTTGTTGTCCGGATCGGTGGTGGTCGGATAGCCGTCATCCGCCATCGTGTAGACCGGGAAACC
>JARXAF010000213.1 GCA_029865985.1 Verrucomicrobiota bacterium | reverse complement strand
GCTGCGGGATGCCGCGAGATCAGCGTCGATGAGCCCTCCATGAGTTGCTATGGCTACCGGGAGGATGTTCGACGGTTTGTGGACCTCTTCAATCGGACGGTGGAAACGGTGACGGGCAAGACCCGGGTTTGCATGCACCTCTGCTTTGGCAACTACAAGGCCCGGGCTATTGGTCCGCGGCAGATCGCTCCATTGTTTCCGGCCTTCCTCGACATGCACTGCGATGAGATGCACGTGGAGATGGCCAGTCGGGAGTTCTCGGAGTTGGAGTTGATCGCGCAGGTGGCCCAGCGACGGGATGTCGCGGTCGGCATCGTGGACGTGAAGAGCTACTACATCGAGACTCCGGAAGACATCGCCGCGCGCGTGCGTCGATGCTTGGAGCATGTCCCGGCCGACCGGTTGGTCTTGGCTCCGGATTGCGGACTCAGTCAGACGGCTCGCTGGGCGGCGCGACGCAAGCTGCTGGCGCTGTGTGCCGGTGCCGCTCTGGTGCGACGAACTCTCTGAATCCATGGACCTCGCTCCCGGTTTTCAGCCCCAGTTTCGGCTCCTGCGATGATTATTCCTCTCCAGCAGGACGGGGTGTTTTTGGCCGACCTGGACCGGGCAGGGGAGTCGGCGCCCGAATCGCTGCATGTGTGGTGGTTGGGACAGAGCGGGTTTCTCGTCCAGTGGGGCCAGAATCGCCTGTTGCTCGATCCGTACCTTTCCGACTCCCTGACGCGCAAATACGCCACCACCGACAAGCCCCATGTGCGCATGACCGAACGGGTGGTGGATCCCTCCCGCCTTTCGGGTATCGGGCTGGTCACGGCCACGCACGCCCATACCGACCACCTTGATCCGGAAACCCTCGTCCCGTTGGTCGCCTCCAACCCGGGCCTGCGACTGGTCTTCCCCGAGGCCATTCGCAGTTTGGCCGCGGCCCGGTCCGGCCTGCCTCCGGAGTCGCTGATCGGGCTAGACGCTCCGTCGCCCGGCCGGACTGTGGGCCCCGGATCGATTTCGGAAGTGACCGTAGGCGCCTTTCGGATTCAGGCCGTACCCGCGGCCCATGAGGCGTTGGACTGCGATCCGCTGGGGCGATTGTCTTGTCTGGGTTTCCTCATCCGGGTGGGCTCTTGGACCGTGTACCACTCGGGCGACACCATCCTGTTTCCGGGCCTGGAAGATCGCTTGCGTGAGGCTCGAATTGATTTGGCCTTCTTGCCCATCAATGGCCGATCGCCCGAACGCCGGGTCGCTGGCAACCTCTGGGGCCTCGAGGCCGCCACACTGGCTCATCAAGCGGGCATCGGCACCGTGGTCCCGTGCCATTATGAACTATTTGAGTTCAATACGGCTTCGCCTGAGGAGTTTGAAGCCCGATGCCAGGCCCTACAGCAGCCCTATCATCGGCTTCAGGCAGGTGGGCGACTGACGCTGGAACCGCGTTCATGTCCTTGACTCTCCGAAGACCCCTCCTAGCTTGCCGCCGACATGGAGTCACCCCTCCCCCCTCAAGAAGGTTCATCTGAAGATCAGGAACGGTTGGCCGCGCTGAAGGTGTTTCGATCCGCAGGGAAGGGGAGTTGGGCATCCGTGCCCGATGCCGAGTGGAACGATTGGAAGTGGCAGCTCAAGAATCGCGTGACGCGAATTGAGCAGTTGGAGCGACTGTTGCCGACCATGACTCGCGAAGAGCGGGCCGGAGTGCTGCTGGCCGGGGAGTCCAAACTGGCGCTGGCCATCACTCCGTCGTTCTTCAATCTTATCGACGCTTCCGACGAATTCTGTCCGATTCGCCGTCAAATCATTCCCCGACTCGAAGAAACCACCACCGCTCCGTGGGAAACCTTGGACCCGGTGGGCGAAGATGAACATTCGCCGGTGCCGGGACTGGTGCACCGCTATCCCGACCGGGTGCTTTTTCTGGTGACTGATCGGTGCGCGGCCTACTGCCGTTACTGCACCCGTTCCCGATTGGTGAGCAACGCGAGCGGCTATGATTTTCACCCTGAGTTTGATCGCCAGATCGCCTATATCGCCGAGCATCCGGAGATCCGGGACGTGCTGCTCAGTGGCGGAGATCCGCTGCTCTTCAATGACGAGAAACTGGAGTACTTGCTGGGGCGTTTAAGGGCCATTCCCCATATTGAGTTCCTGCGGATCGGCAGTCGGGTTCCCATTTTCCTACCTCAGCGCATCACCCCGGAGTTGTGTGCCATGCTCCGGCAGTTCCACCCGCTTTTTGTCAGTGTTCACACCAACCACCCCCGCGAGTTGACCACCGAGGTCCGAGAGGCCCTGGGTCGACTCGCTGATGCGGGGATTCCCTTGGGCAATCAGTCGGTGCTGCTCCGTCATGTGAACGACGAACCGGTAGTCATGAAGGCCTTGGTCCAGAAGCTCCTGCTCTGCCGGGTTCGTCCGTATTACATCTACCAGTGCGACCTCATCGCGGGCAGTGCCCACTTGCGTTCCACGGTGTCACGGGGCTTGGAAATCATGGACTCCTTGAGGGGGCACACGACGGGATATGCTGTGCCGCAGTACGTCATCGACGCGCCGGGCGGCGGTGGCAAAATTCCGGTCAATCCCGGCTACATTTTGCGCAAATCCGCCACCAAGGTGATCTTGCGCAACTTTGAGGGGAAGGTCTTCGAATACCCGGAGGCGCCCGAGTTGGCTGCTCCGGTTCCCATGAGGCCGTTGTGCGATTCGTCAGCAGCCCTTGGAAAGGACTGATCCGTCGCCTGTGGTGTCCGTTTGAACGCTTCCGCATCCCGGGCAATATCGGTAGTGAGCAGGGTTGATCCGGTCGCAGGAAGGGCAGTTGCGCTGTGATGACTTCGTTTTGCGGTGGATCCATAAATTGCGGAGATAGGGAATCCACGAGAAAGCCTGCCCCGCGATGAACACGCTGTCCCGTCGTTGAATGGCATAGCTGAGCAAGATCAGCGAACCAACGAGGCTCAACCACCAGAAGGCCTGCGGGACAACCACCCGCCGTTGGCGCTCGGTGGCGTACCACTGTACGAGGAATCGGCTGAAAAAAACGGCGTTACCCACCCAGCCAACCAGCTTCCAGACATGCCACTCGATGCCGAGAAACCGCCCCTCGATCCAGATCAATCCTGAGCCTGACAACCAATCCATGGGATCATCATGGAAAAGAAAGATGCCGTTGGCGCGGAAATTATTTTGACGGAGGTGGCCCGACTCCGATAGAAAGACAACTCCTCGTCGGCAAAATACGTTTTGCTTCGAGGAAAAACACTAACGCGGGAGGACTTCGGTCCGCATGCACCGCAATCAAAATGCCTAGCAAACGCTACAAAAAGGCCTTGTCCCTCGTGGACTCCAACAAGGCCTACCCCCTCGACAACGCCGTTGAGGTCCTCGCCAAGTTCCCGAAAGCCAAGTTCAATGAGACCATTGACTTGGCATTCCGCCTCGGAGTGGATCCGAAGCAATCCGACCAGATGGTCCGCGGAACCACTCCGCTGCCCCATGGCGCCGGCAAGACGGTTCGCGTGTTGGTCTTCACCAAGCCGGGTGCTCCGGCCGAAGCAGCCCTCGCTGCCGGTGCCGAGCATGTCGGTTTCGAAGACATGATCAAGAAGTGCGTCGATGGTTGGACCGACTTCGATGTCGCCATCGCCACCCCCGAAGCCATGACGGAAGTGCGTAAGCTCGGTAAGGTTCTCGGACCTCGCGGTTTGATGCCGAACCCCAAGACCGGCACCGTGACCGACGACACCGGCAAGGCGGTTCGCGAAGTCAAGGCAGGTCGCGTTGAGTTCAAGGTCGACAAGGCCGGCAACATTCACGTTCCCGTGGGCAAGGCCAGCTTCACCCCGCTCCAAATCGCAGAGAATGCTCGCACCGTGGTTGAGGCCGTCTATCGCGCCCGTCCGTCGAGTGTTAAGGGTGTTTATGTCCGCAGCGTCACGTTGTCGCTGACCATGAGCCCTCCCGTTTCTGTGGAACTCAAGGAATTCGTCTCCGCCTAACCTCAACTTCCCTTACTGCAACTACCATGCGCGCAGAAAAGAAGCTCATCTCGGCGGAATATGTGGCCCGCCTCAACGCCTCTCCGTTTTTCCTGGTCGTCGACTACAAAGGTCTGACCGTCCAGAAGTTCACGGAACTCCGTAAGCGGCTCGTCAAGGCCGGTGGCGAAGTTCACGTGGTGAAGAACACCATTTTCAGCATCGCTGCCAAGGAAGCCGGTTTGGCTGACTTGTCCGGTATGCTGTCCGGTCAGGTGGCCGCTGTTACGGGCAACAAGGACATCGCCGCTGTGGCGAAGGTGATCAAGACCTTCCAGGCCGAGTTCGACAAGCCCAAGCTCCAGTTCGGTGTCCTGGGCAACAAGCCCCTCTCGGCCGACGAAGTGCGAGCCATCGCCGATCTCCCGCCTCTTCCGGAGATTCAAGGCAAGATCCTCGGACTGTTGCAGGCTCCGGCTCAGAAGCTGGCGGCTCTTATCAACACTCCGGGAACTCAGGTTGCCCGAGTTATCGGCGCCTATTCCGAGAAATCGGCCTAGTCGTTACCATTCGGAAATTCTGATTTCACCCTTTTCGTTCGGGCAAGGTGCTCGAACGGATTCCAAAGAAACAATAGTAAATCGTCGGTCCACAGGCAGTGGACTAATTCGGGGTGGCCACTCCGGCGACGAGACGAAACACAAGAAATACCATGGCAGACATTAACAATATCGTCGAAGAACTCAGCAAGCTCACCGTCCTCGAAGCCGCCGAACTGGTGAAGGCTCTTGAGACCAAGTGGGGTGTGACCGCCGCCGCTCCTGTGGCTGTTGCCGCCGCCGCTCCTGCTGGCGGTGGGGCTGCTGCTCCTGCTGCTGAAGCCAAGACCACCTTCGATGTGTGGCTCGCTTCCGTTCCCGCCGACAAGAAGATCGGTGTGATCAAGGTTGTCCGTGAGGTCAAGGCCGGTCTCGGTCTGGCTGAAGCGAAGGCCCTGGTCGAGGGAGCTCCCAAGTTGCTGCTCGAGGGCGCCAACAAGGCTGATGCCGATGCCGCCGCCAAGAAGATCGAAGAGGCTGGTGGTAAGGTTGAGCTGAAGTAATTTTGCAAGCCGTGCGTCGGGTGTTACCGTAAGGGCACCCGGCGCACGGTTCTGTTTTCTTCACCACAAGCTAGATTTCAAGACTTGGGTTCCAATGAACTCGAGAGCTAAATCGGGCATCGTGGCTTCAAAAGTGTCAGTTTTCGGTCAACCAAAGGCATAGGTCACCAGTTTTGTACGGCTTGAAATAGCGTTTCAGTAGGACGAGTTCCGGAGAAGTCGAAAGAGCCTTCACCGGATCTCGTCGTATTGTATTTTACGGCGAAAACAGTCTCAAGGCAGGTGCCGCAGAAATCCCCGAGTCACGAGGTCGCAATGGCAACGAAACAATCCGAGCGAATTAATTTCGGCAAGATCAAGGAAGTCATCGCCCCCCCCAACCTGATCGAGATCCAACTCGATTCGTATCGCGAGTTCCTTCAGTCCAACCTGTCCGCGTCCAAACGCAGGAATCTCGGGTTGCAGGCGGTCTTCACCGAGGTTTTTCCGATCGAAAGCTACGACGGCAAGACCGTTCTAGACTTCCACTCCTACGACATTCAGGAGCCGAAGATCGACTGGTTGGAGTGTCTCCGTGAGGGTTTGACCTTCGGAGCTCCGCTGTATGTCACCTTCCTCCTCAAGGAGGAGAAGGGGACCAAGGAGGAGAAGGTGTTCATGGGCGAAATTCCGCTCATGACTCCCCAGGGCACGTTCGTCATCAACGGAGCCGAGCGCGTCATCGTCAGCCAATTGCACCGCTCACCCGGTCTGGCTTTCGAGACAACCCAGCATCCGAATGGCAAGACGCTCCATAGTTTCCGGATCATCCCGGATCGGGGTTCTTGGTATGAGGCCCAGTTCGACACCAGCGACCTGCTGTATGTCTACCTCGACCGCAAGAAGCGCCGTCGTAAGTTCCTGACCACCACCTTCTTCCGCGCGCTGTTCACCTTGGCCGAGGCCAAGCTGGATGCCGATCCGAAGACCTCGCCGGACAAGCTCGGCAGCGATGGTGACATCCTGAAGCTGTTCTATTCGATCAAGGACGTCGCCGTGAAGGACGCTGAGAAGATCGAAGAAATCCAGAACATGGTCCTCGTCGAGGACGCTCTGGACGTCGATCGCGGCATCGTTGTGGCGCGCGCCTTCGAGCCGCTGTCCAAGGCCGTCGTGCGTCAAATCGCCGACCTCGGGGTTTCCAAGATTCGCGTCGTCGATACTTCGGTGGACGACGGCATTATCATCAAGTGCCTCAAGAAGGACCCGACCAAGAACGCGGAAGAGGCCCTCAAGGATATCTACCGTCGTCTCCGGCCTGGGGATCCTCCCACCGCGGCCAACGCCAAGGCCCTCATCAAGCGCTTGTTCTTTGATGCCAAGCGCTACGATCTCGGTCGGGTGGGTCGCTACAAGATCAACCAGAAGCTCAACTTCAAGGACAACGGTGAGGATCGCATCCTCCGCGGGCGTGACCTGCTGGAAGCGACCAAGTACCTGCTGCGCCTGAAGAAGGGGCAGGGGAGCGTTGACGATATCGATCACTTGGGAAGCCGTCGTATCCGTACCGTTGGTGAGTTGCTCGCCAATCAGTGCCGGGTCGGTTTGGCCCGCACTGAGCGGTTGGTCAAGGAGCGCATGACCTTGTTCGATCAGAGCCTCGACACGATGACGCCTCAGAAGCTCATCAACCCGAAGGCCCTGTCTGCGGTCGTTCGCGACTTCTTTGGTCGCAGCCAGCTCAGCCAGTTCATGGACCAGATCAACCCGTTGGCCGAGTTGACGCACAAGCGTCGTCTGTCTGCTCTCGGGCCTGGGGGTCTCTCGCGTGATCGTGCTGGATTCGAGGTTCGCGACGTCCATCCGTCCCACTACGGCCGTATTTGTCCGATTGAGACGCCGGAAGGTCCGAACATCGGTTTGATCGCTTCATTGGCGACCTATGCCCGAGTCAATGACTTCGGCTTCATCGAGACTCCTTACCGCAAGGCGGAAAAGGGTCGCGTGACCGGTCAGCTCGACTACCTCACCGGTGATCGTGAAGAAGGCTTCATCATCGCGCAGGCCAACTCCCTGCTCGACGACAAGGGCAATTTCGTGGGCGACCGCGTGACTTGCCGTTGCAAGGGTGACTTCATCGATGTCGAGGCCGAGCGCGTCGATTACATGGACGTCTCGCCGAAGCAGTTGGTTTCGGTGGCCGCCGGCCTGATTCCGTTCTTGGAGCACGACGACGCGAACCGCGCGCTGATGGGCTCCAACATGCAACGCCAGGGCGTTCCGCTGTTGGTGACCGAGGCCCCTTTGGTGGCCACGGGTCTCGAGGGCCGCGTGGCTCAAGACTCCCGTGCGGTGATCGTCTCCGAAGACGCCGGCAAGGTGGCCAGTGTCACCGGTAGCCAGATCATCATCACCAAGGACGGCAAGATTCCGGAGGGCAAGAAGAAGCTCAAGCACGCTCCGGAAGACGGCGTGTGGATTTATCCGGTCCGCAAGTTCATGCGTTCCAACGCGGCCACCTGCATCAACCAGAAGATCCTGGTCGCCAAGGGTGACTCCGTGAAGAAGGGCCAGGTCCTGGCCGACGGTCCGTGCACCCAAGGTGGCGAAATCGCTCTCGGTCGCAACGTGCTCGTCGCGTTCATGCCGTGGAACGGCTACAACTTCGAGGACGCCATCCTGATCTCCGAGAAGATCGTCAAGGATGACATCTTTACCTCCATCCACATCGATGAGTTCGAAGTGGTGGCTCGTGACACCAAGCTGGGACCTGAGGAAATCACCCGGGATATCCCCAACCTCGGCGAAGAAGCCCTCAAGAATCTCGGTCTCGACGGCGTGATCCGCGTCGGTGCCGAGGTCAAGCCGGGCGACATCTTGGTCGGCAAGATCACGCCGAAGAGCGAGACAGAGCTGGCTCCCGAAGAGCGCCTTCTGCGCGCCATCTTCGGTGAGAAGGCGGCTGACGTGAAAGACACTTCGCTGAAGGTTCCTTCCGGCACCTACGGCATCGTCATGGATGTCAAGGTGTCGTCCAAGAAGGACAGCGACAAGGTGGTTGGAGCCGCCAAGAAAGACGGCAAGGATGCCCCGCGCAAAGTGGCCAAGGAGATCGAGGACGGCTTCAAGCAGAAGCGTTCCGAGCTGCTCGACCAGCTGACCGAGGCCCTGTCCAACATCCTCCTCGGCGAGAAGATCCCGCTCGACGTGCTCAACAGCGAGACCGGCGAAATCATCATCCCGGCCAACCGCAAGATCACCAAGACGCTCCTCAAGAAGCTGGCCGACGTCTACGACCGTATCGAGATCGATCCGTCGCCGATCCGCAACAAGATCAGCGAGATCATCAGCCAGTTCAAAAAGCGCTTCGACGAGCTTCAAAGCCAGCACGACGAAGAAATGGATCGTGTGGAGGCCGGTGAGGAACTCGATTCCGGTATCGTCAAGCAGGTCAAGGTCTACGTCGCCTCGAAGCGCAAGCTCTCGGTGGGTGACAAGATGGCCGGACGCCACGGTAACAAGGGTGTCGTCGCCAAGATCGTGCCCGAAGAAGACATGCCGTTCCTGGAAGACGGAACCCCGGTCGAGATCGTGCTGAACCCGCTGGGCGTGCCTTCGCGCATGAACGTCGGTCAGCTGCTCGAGACCCACTTGGGTTGGGCGTGCAAACTTTTGGGCATCAAGATCGCCACCCCGGTCTTCGACGGCATCAAGGAAAAGGAAATCCGCGGTTACCTCAAGGAGGCCAAGTTGCCCGAACACGGCAAGGTGCACCTCTACGACGGTCGCTCCGGCGAGCGCTTCGATCAGGAGATCGTCGTGGGCTACATCTACATGCTCAAACTCGGACACTTGGTGGCCGACAAGATCCATGCCCGTGCCGTCGGTCCCTACTCCCTCGTCACCCAGCAACCGCTGGGCGGCAAGGCCCAGTACGGCGGCCAGCGCTTCGGCGAAATGGAAGTCTGGGCGATGGAAGCGTACGGCGCGGCCTTCATGCTGCAGGAACTCCTGACCGTGAAGTCCGACGACGTTCAAGGTCGTACCCGCATCTACGAGAGCATCGTCAAGGGCGACAACTCGCTCGAGGCCGGTGTTCCTGAATCCTTCAACGTCTTGGTCAAGGAGATGCAGTCTCTGGGCCTCGATGTCAAAGTTGGCTACTCCAACCCGTCTGACGCCCCTCAAACCGCCCCGAATGCCTTGGCGGCCTTTGTCTAATCCCTTCGATCATCTGCTGAACGCACACGAACTATGTTGAGCTCCAAGGATACTGCCCGCGAGTTGCTGGGCCTGGACAAGGTAAACCTGGTGGACCACGTCGCGATCCAAGTCGCGTCGCCGGAAACCATCCGCTCCTGGTCGAAGGGTGAGGTCAAAAACCCCGAAACCATCAACTACCGCACGTTCAAGCCCGAGAAGGGCGGTCTTTTCTGCGAACGTATTTTCGGTCCTGTGAAGGACTGGGAATGCTCTTGCGGCAAGTACAAACGCATCAAGCACCGCGGTGTGGTTTGCGACCGTTGCGGCGTCGAGGTGACTCTGGCTCGCGTCCGTCGCGAGCGCATGGGCCACATCGAGTTGTCCGTGCCGGTCTCCCATATCTGGTTCTTCAAGTGCATGCCGTCCCGCATCGGTTTGATGCTGGACATGACGGCTCGCCACTTGGAACGGGTCATCTACTACGAAGACTACCTGGTCATCGATCCGGGCAGCACCCCGCTCAAGGTTCATCAGCTGCTCTCCGAGCACGAGTATCGCGAGGCCCGCACCACCTACGGCAACGACGCGTTCGTGGCCAAGATGGGTGCCGAGGCGGTTCACGGCGCCTTGGCCAACCTCCAGTTGGACAAGACCGTCGATGAGCTCCAGGTGGCCATGACGGAGACCAAGTCCAAGCAGAACCGCAAGAAGATCGCCAAGCGGATCAAGCTGTTCCAGGGCTTCTCCAAGTCCGTGATGCGTCCTGAGTGGATGATCCTCACGGTGCTTCCGGTGATTCCTCCGGATCTGCGCCCGTTGGTGCCTCTCGAGGGCGGCCGCTTTGCGACCTCTGATCTCAACGATCTCTATCGCCGGGTCATCAACCGGAACAACCGACTCAAGAACCTGCTCCAGCTCAAGACTCCGGAAGTCATCATCCGGAACGAGAAGCGCATGTTGCAGGAGGCGGTCGATGCCTTGTTCGACAATGGTCGCCACGGCCGTGCCGTGACCGGCGCCGGCAACCGCGCCTTGAAGTCCCTGTCCGACATGCTCAAGGGCAAATCGGGCCGCTTCCGCCAGAACCTGCTGGGCAAGCGCGTCGATTACTCCGGACGTTCGGTCATCGTCATCGGACCGGAACTGAAGCTCAATCAATGCGGTCTTCCCAAGAAGATGGCGTTGGTGCTCTTCGAACCGTTCATCATCCGCCGCCTCAAGGAACTCGGCTACGTCCACACGGTCCGCTCGGCCAAGAAGATGATCGAGCGTCAGACCAAGGAAGTCTGGGACATCCTCGAAGAGGTGACCCGCGGGCATCCGGTGCTTCTCAACCGCGCTCCGACACTCCACCGTTTGTCGGTTCAGGCGTTCGAGCCGGTTCTCATCGAAGGCGAAGCTATCCGAATCCACCCGTTGGTTTGTACCGCCTACAACGCGGACTTCGACGGCGACCAGATGGCCGTGCACGTGCCGCTCTCAGTCGAGGCCCAGTTGGAAGCCCGCCTCCTCATGATGGCGCCGCTGAACATCTTCAGCCCGTCGAGCGGCAAGCCGATCATGACGCCCACCCAGGACATTCCTCTGGGTTGCTATTACCTCACTGCCGAGCCCCGCAAGGCCCGCAAGGAGGGCGAGCGCATCGTCCTGTGCGGATCCAAGCAGGAAGTCATTTTTGCTCAGATGGACGGGGCCCTGAAGACGCACGATCGCGTGCGCATCAAGAACCCGGACTTCGGCAAGAAGACGGTCTACGGCAATGCGACGGACCACGTCATCGAGACCACCGTCGGACGCGTGATCTTCTCCGAGATCTGGCCGCCCGAGCTCGGCTTCGCCAACATCGTCGTCGGCAAGAGCAAGTTGGGTGACCTGATTCTCAACTGCTACAAGACGGTCGGCCACGAGCGCACGGTCACTACCCTCGACAAGCTGAAGGAAATCGGCTTCGAGCAGGCGACCCGCGCGGGTGTATCCATCGGTATCGACGACATGATCGTTCCGACTGAGAAGCAGAAGGAGATTCGGGAGGCGCTCTCTCAGATCGGCGAGGTCGAGAAGCAGCACAAGAAGGGCGTCATCACCAACCAGGAACGCTACAACAAGGTCGTCGACATCTGGACGCATTGTACCGATCAGATCGGTTCAGTGATGCTCAAGACGCTGGACGCCAACCAAGGCAAGAAGGAGTACAACCCGGTCAGCCTGATGGTCGACTCCGGCGCTCGAGGCAACAAGGCGCAGGTGCGTCAGTTGGCGGGTTTGCGCGGTTTGATGGCCAAGCCCAGCGGCGAAATCATCGAGAAGCCGATTCTTTCGAGCTTCCGCGAAGGTCTCACCGTGTTGGAATACTTCATCTCGACGCACGGTGCCCGTAAGGGTCTTGCCGATACGGCGCTCAAGACCGCTGACTCCGGCTACATGACCCGTAAGTTGGTTGATGCGGCTCAGGACGTGATCATCCGTGACGAAGACTGCGGCACCAGCGCCGGCATCTCCGTCCAGTCGATCTACGAAGGCGAAGAAGAGGTGGTCAAGATCAGCGAGCGTATCGTCGGCCGTTATGCCGCCGAAGACATCTACGATCCGGCCGACCTGAAGAACCGCCTGATCGGTGCCGGCGAGGAGTTCGACGAAGTCAAGGCCAAGTCGATCGACCGCTCCGGTCTGGAGAAGGTCAAGATCCGCTCGGTGCTGACTTGCGAGACCAAGATCGGCATTTGCGCCAAGTGCTACGGTCGCCATCTGGGCACCGGCAAGTTGGTCAAGAAGGGCGAGGCGGTCGGCATCATCGCCGCCCAGTCCATCGGTGAGCCGGGTACCCAGCTCACCATGCGTACCTTCCACGTCGGCGGCGTCGCCACCGGTACCTACAAGCAGCCTCAGATCAAGGCCAAGCAAGATGCGAAGGTTCGCTACAATGACCTGCGTGTCGTCGCCTTGGGCGATGGCAACAACATCGTTCTGAATAAGAACGGTACGGTCAGCTTGCTCGCTCCGGACGGTAAGGAACTGGACACCCACTCCATCGTGGTGGGTTCCATCATCTCCATTCCGGATGGCGGTCAGGTCAAGAAGGGCGACGTCTTCATCGAGTGGGATGCGTACAACGTTCCCATCATCTCGGAGAAGTCCGGTGTGGTGAAGTTCCTCGACATCATCGAGGGCGTGACCATGAAGCAGGAGGTCGATGAGACCACCGGCTCCGAAGACATGGTCATCATCGAGCACAAGGAAGACCTTCACCCGACGATCATCGTCGAGGACGCCAAGTCCGGAGAACCCCTGGCTCAATATCCGATTCCCGCGGGAGCCCACTTGGTGGTCAACGAAGGCGACGAGATCGGTGCCGGTTCGCTCTTGGCCAAGACGCCTCGTAAGGCTTCCAAGACCAAAGACATCACCGGCGGTTTGCCGCGTGTTGCCGAGTTGTTCGAAGCCCGTCGTCCGAAGGATGCCGCCGAGATCTCCAAGATCGACGGTGTCGTCGACTTCGGAGCCTCCATCCGCGGCAAGCGCTGCGTGCTGGTGAAGGATATCCACACCGGCACCGAAGAGGAGCATCTCATCCCGATCGGCAAGCACATCATCGTCTACAAGGGCGACTTCGTGAAGAAGGGGCAGCAGTTGACCGACGGTCCGGTCGTTCCCCACGAGATCCTCGACGTTTGCGGCCCGCACGAGTTGCAGGAGCACTTGGTAAACGAAATCCAAGAGGTCTATCGCCTCCAGGGTGTGACGATCAACGACAAGCACATCGAGATCATCATCCGGCAGATGCTCCGCAAGGTTCGCATCACCGAACCGGGCGACACGCTCTTCCTGTGGGGTGAGCAAATCGACAAGCTCGTCTTCGAAGAGGAGAACGATCGTGTCGAGAAGATGGGTGGCAAGCCCGCCGAGGCGGCCCCGGTTCTGCTCGGTATCACCAAGGCTTCCTTGGAGACCGAGTCGTTCCTGAGCGCAGCGTCGTTCCAAGACACCACTCGCGTCCTCACCGAGGCGGCGACCATGGGCAAGTTCGACTACCTCCGTGGCTTCAAGGAGAACGTCATCATGGGCCACATCATCCCGGCCGGTACCGGCTTCGACCTGCACCGCAACATCAAGGTGAAGGCGCTGGTCGAGGTTCCGGAAGACGAGCCCGCGGTGATGGACATCACGGCCGACGAGGCTCCTTCGGTTGCCTGATCGATTCGGTTTTCATGAAACAGGGCACTCGGCAACGAGTGCCCTGTTTTTTGTCCTGCGGGGCTTTCATCGTGACTTGTCAGAGAGGGCTTTTCACCGATCCAGTGGGTTGCTGCGTCATTTCTCGGTGCCCTCCCTCGGGAAACCGGTTGCTTCTGTCTGACTTGAATTCCAATCTTAAACGCAGCAGTCGGATTCAACCCAAGTCTGGCCGGTCTGAAGTCTCCCATGAAGAAGGTGTCCCAATCCTCCTCGAGTGGTGATGTTGCTCGTCCTCTGGCAACGCGTCCTGTGCGTCGTTTCAGGCCGAAATTCGGCCCCAATCCCGCCCCTCAACCCATCGTCGGTCGTTTGGGTCGGAGCGTGTCGATGGTCCGTCGTCGTCGCTCCGTAGAACGGCGGGTAGGGCAGGGAGCGGCGGCCCCGCTGCGTTTTGTGTTCGTTCGCCGATTACAGGGTCACTCGAAGACTCAGCCTGGCTCTGCAACCCGCAAAGTCTCCACCTCGCCGCGGATTCGCAAAACCGCAGCGCGCAACGCAGGCACTCTGAAAGAATCTTCGGCCAATCTGTCGACGAAGCTACCAGAGTCGAATGCAGGTTTGCCCGAATCGGTAGGGCTGCCCTGGGTTCAGCAACTGATGGCTGCGCATTTGGAGCCCGATGCGATTCCTCAGGGACTGCCGGAAATCCCTTCCATTCTTTTGGAAGGTGACGGCGAAGCTGATGATTCCCTCCCGTTCGCCGTGGGCTTGCCCGATCGTTCCATGAGCATGCAGCCTTCGGCCGTCTGGTTGGCCGGTTGCGATCCACGGACGTTGCTCTTGGGTTGGGAAGAGCCTGGCGGGCCCGCTACTGATTTGGCGACTCCGACCGAATGGCGACTGAGGTCGGTGGACGAACCCAGCAGCATTTTGGCCGGCGGGGCTTTGCCTACCGATCGACGTTTCCTCTTCCTTCAGAATCCACCGCCGGCTCCCGCGCATATTGCCGAAATTGGAGCGCGGTCTGCCCATGGAGATTGGGAATGCTTGGCTTCGTCAGGACCGGTGTCTTTGCCGCCGTCCGCGTATGCTTCCGACCCGACCCGTTCCCAATTTCTGAACACCGGAGAGTCCGGGATACGACCCGGTGTCTCACCTGATTATTTCGCACGAATCATCGCCCCGTCATCGGTTTCAATCGCCGCTCAGGGCAGTTCCGAATTGGGTGTGCGCATGACATCGGGTCGGTCGGGCTCGGGTGGATTGGAGAATCAAACTTCATCGTCGAATTTGTCATTCGGGGTTTCGAGCGGTGAGTGGACCCCGTCTGCAGAGAACCTGCCTTCGGTTGGGGGTGAGGGTACGCCCGAAGACTTTTGGTTCCGGGTGAATGCCGAGGTGGTTGTCTTTGGAAGCGCCAAACCAGGGGCTCAGGTGACGTTGTCTGGTCGTCCGATCGCGCTTCGTCCGGATGGTTCCTTCACTTTCCGTTGTGCGTTGCCGGACGGGCGTTTCGAGTTGCCGCTGGTGGCCGTTGCGCCCCGAGGTTCCGAGGTGCGCCATGCTACCCTCACTCTGGCGCGGCAGACCGTCGTCCAGGGTGGAGTGGGCTCGCATCCGGGCACTCCCGGACTCCCGCCACTGGACGCGATTCCTTGAGCGCACCGGTGATCGGATCCTTGGCCATTGTCCTGCACGCCCACCTTCCGTGGGTGCGTCATCCGGAGCACGACCGCTTTTTGGAGGAATATTGGCTCTATGAGGCGGTGGCGGAATGCTATTTGCCGCTGCTGAGGCGGATGCGGGGATGGGATCAGGATCGGGTGAATTGGAAACTCACCTTGGGTGTCACCCCCACCTTGGTTGCGATGTGGTCGGACCCGCTCTTGCGCTCGCGAACCGAACGTTACCTCACGGAACGCCGCGAGTTGGCGCGCTCGGAATGTGAGCGCACGATGCTGTTGCCAGAATTGCATTCCGTGGCCCGTTTCCATGCGGATTTCTACGAGCAGGTTTGGGAAGAGTGGACGGCCTGCGGGGGGAATTTGGTCCGGGCTTTTGATGCTTGGGCTCGGACCGGAAGGCTTGAATTGCTCGGAGGGCCAGCCACGCATCCCCTCTTGCCGCTATTGGCTTCGGAACCGGCGAGTCTCCGAGCGCAATTGAGTTTGGGTCTTCGAGAACACGAGCGTCACTTCGGGAGTCGCCCACCGGGCCTGTGGCTTCCGGAGTGTGCCTGGACTCCCGCTTTGGAGACTCCCTTGATCACACACGGGGTGCGGCATGCCGTGCTGGAGACCCACGGAATCCTCCAGGGATCCCCTCCGTCGCCCACAGCGGTTTTCTTGCCTGTTCGCGGTCCGGGTGGGCTCACGTTCTTAGGGCGAGATCCTGGGAGTGCCCGACAGGTTTGGAGTCGGCAGGGCGGATATCCCGGGGATCCGCGTTACCGGGAATTCCATCGTGATCTGGCCGATGAGGCCGAGTGGGAATCGGTGTCGCGATTTTTGTCCGGAGCCGGAGTCCGATCTCCCAGCGGACTGAAATATCATCGAGTCACCGGAGGAACAGGCGAAAAGGCTTGGTACGATCGCCGCGCCGCCCTGCAGGCCGTCCAAGAGCATGCCGTGCACTTCCTCTCGCACCGACAGCAGCAACTCCAACAAGCCGGAGCGGCACTGACTCGCTCACCCGTGGTCGTGGCACCTTACGATGCCGAACTCTTGGGCCACTGGTGGTTCGAGGGACCGGAATTCCTGGATCACGTGATGCGCCAAGCTTCCCGCTTTGGAATTGCTCCAGAGACCCTTTCGGGGGTCTCGGCCAAAAATCGTCATGCCTGGGTATCGCAGCCGGCCGAATCCAGTTGGGGAGCCGGTGGGCACTTGGGAGTGTGGTTGCACCCGTCGAATGCGGATCTCCAGCCCCGGTTGCGATCGGCGGGATCCAAAATGGTCTCAGTGGCCCGCATGGCCACCACGGCCAGTGGCTCTCACGCCCCCCTTCTTCTTGATTGGGCTCGGAAGGCCGGCCGGGAGTTGCTGCTGGCGCAGGCCAGTGACTGGCCGTTCCTCATTCGTATGGGGACGGCCGAGTCCTATGCTCGCCAACGGGTCGAGGGGCACCTGAATGCGTTCGAATGCCTCGCGCGGGCAGTCCTCAAAGGCGGGGAACTGGGTGGCGAGCCAGGCCCAGATCAACGGTTGCCCGGTGACGGATTCCCGGAGCCAGACCTACAGTGTTGGACTCAGTAAGTATTGTCTGCGGGAGAACCGTCTGTTTCGGCTCCGTTGGATTTGTTTTACCGCTGGAATTGAGGTCCCAAGCGCGGCCGGAACCGATGGCCTTGAGGTGCGACAAAATTCACCGGCCAGAATATCTGGTGGATCGAACTCCACCGTTGACGATTTTTGTCCCGGGTCGCTTTATTGTGTCGAACCCTCCGTTTTAAGTTTTACGAACCTTTTTGCATGAACCCGTCTCCTGCGCCCCGTTGCGGCCGTTCGCGGAATCACCGCGACGGTTTTACCCTCATCGAGTTGCTGGTGGTCATCGCCATCATTGCCATTCTCGCCGGAATGCTCCTGCCTGCCTTGTCCAAGGCGAAGGACAAAGCCCTGGCCACCATCGACCTCAGTGGTTGCAAGCAAATCATGCTCAGCAGCCATATGTTCGCGACCGACAACCAAGACGACCTGCCGGGTCCGACCTGGGGTCTCACCGGTTGCAGGACCGGGTGGGCCTACTCCGCGGTCAATGACGGCAGTGCGGCTTCGCAGACCCCGGGTCAGGCCGTGCCGTCTACCATTCCCGATGGCGCCGGTGACAATAAGCCGCCGCTGAGCGCAGGTTCCAGGTCCCTGGCGCAGCAGCCCTTCTTCATGATGGGGCAGTTGGGACGATTCCTCACCACCCCGAAGGTGCTGTTCTGCCCCAAAGATTTGAACGAAGTCACCGGCGCCAAGAGGAACGAATGGGCTGGCCGCAGCGTCAAGATCACCAGCTACACCTTCAACGGATGCATCATCGATTTGGGTGCGTTGCCCAACATGGCCGAAGGCAAGGCTCGCAAGCAGTCAGCCTTCCGCCCTCTCGACATCCTGTTCTGGGAAACGGCCGAGGGTGATCCCTTCCTTTTCAATGACGCTGGCAACCAACCGACCGAGGGCATCTCGCAGCGCCACCGCGCTTCGGCCTACAGGCGCGGCGTCCTCAATCAGAACTGGGGTGGTCAGTCATCCATTGGCCGCATGGATGGCAGTGCCAATTTCATCCGGTTCAATGACTTCACCATCATGGCTGGCGGGACTCCTCAAGGAATGCCTGCGGGTCTGAGGGCCATACCTCAAAGAGACGAAAACAATCACGTCTGGATCGGACCGGCCTACAAGAATTGATCGTTCCAAACGATCCGGTACACTCCGAACACCATGAAACAAGGATACTGTCTATTGTTGCTGTCGTTGGGTTTGGTCGCTGCTTGCTCCAAGAAAGAGGAAGCTGCCTCCGCCCCAGCACCAGCCGAGCCGGCTCCGACTGCCGCTGCTGCTGAAGCCGCTCCGGCTGCCCCCGCCGAAGCCGCTCCGGCCGCCGAGCCGAAACGCAACTGGGATGCAGTCGTGGCTGAAGTGGCCCGTATCCGCGCCATGCGCCCCCTGCCGGACGACAAGCGGGCTCGCATGCTGCAATTGCAGGACGAGCTGATGGCGGCCTCGAACTCCGATCCCGCCGCCCGAGAAGCCTGGGCCAACTTGTCGCGTATCATCAACAATCGCTGAAGGTCCGCTGACACTTCCCCGAAAGCGGGCGCCCGGAGAACCCGGGCGCCCCTTTTGTTTTAAGACCCATGACCCGCAGGACGGTCATCTTGTTGGCGGTGTTGCTCGCAGTGGGGGCGCTCGCCGTATGGCGACGCAGACCGGCATCCACCACTGCGGTTCGGCAGCAAGAAGTCCAGGCCGAGGCGGCAGCGCGCAAGTTCATGGCCCTCCGTGAGGCGGAAGAGCGGGCCGATCGTGAGGTTTGGTCACCGACTCTGCCGGCGGTGCGCATCGAGCAGGAGGTGGTTCTCGGTGTGGAACGGGCGATGCGGGAACGGAAGATCGATTCCGGGGTGTTACCGCAATTGTCCGAGCGCCTTGCTGCTCCGGCGGGATATTCCCTGCGCTGGCTACAAGCCCGCACCCTGGGTGTCAGGCCACTGTCCAAAACCAGCGGTGGACCGACCAGATCTCTGTCGAATCTAGAAATGGAGGTGGTCTTGGAAGGTTCCCCGAGCGGAAACGCCCCCCGAGCCATTTGGACGGCGCGTTTTCTGGCTGAGGCGGATTGGTCGAACGGTGAACCACCCCAGCTTCAGGGATATCGCTTCGTCGAGCCCCCCACGATTTTGAGCGGGATGCCGGTTTTCGAGCCCTGGGCGGATTTGCTCATTCCGACCAATGGCGTCGGGCTCTTCACGGACCCGCTGCTCTTCGAGTCCACGGTTCAGGGGCCACGGTTGCATCTGGCCGGTGCCGGCGTCACCGCGGTGTTGGCACGGGAAGGGAAGTGGCAATGGGAAGCGTCGGATATGGGACCGCCAGAGAGGGTCCAGGCGGTGATTCGGGCGGATCTCGACGGAGACGGATCCACGGAAACCGTAGTAGCCGATGCCTCCGGGGTACGCGTCCGGGGCAGCGACGGGTGGCGTCCGGTGTGGGTGGCCCCCGCCAAGCTGCGGCATCCGCAGTCGATGTGTGCGGGCGACATCGATGGCGATGGCGATCTGGACTTGTGGATCACGCAATACCGATTGCCCTTCGCCAACGGGCAGTTTCCGACGCCCTACTACGATGCCAACGATGGCTTCCCGTCCTACTTGTTGCGCCATGACGGCACCCAGTGGGTGGATATCACCGAGGCGTCCGGCTTGGGTGCGAAGCGTCATCGCCGTACTTACAGTGCGTCGTGGATCGACCTCGACGGGGATGGCGATTTGGACCTCGTCAACGTGAGCGATTTTGCAGGCCTGGATGTTTACCGTAACGACGGTCATGGGCATTTCTCGGACCTGACTCCGGGATTGGGAGAGGCACGCCATTCCTTTGGCATGGCCCACGCGATCTGGGATGCCAATGGCGATGCCTTGCCCGATCTCCTCATGGTGGGCATGGACTCGGCCGTGGCTTCCCAATTGGAAGTCCTGGGGTTAGGCCGATCGGAGTTTGCTGGGCACACGGCCCATCGGGCTGCGATGACGTACGGCAATCGGCTCTTCACCGGTTCTGCGACCCAGGGTTTGGAATTCAGTCCGGCCTCCGAGGGCTTGCGTCGGGGTGGCTGGGCCTGGGGTGCGGCGGTGTTGGACTGGAACAACGACGGTCGGGACGATGTATATCTGGTGAATGGTCATGAGACCTTCGAGAGCCGTTCCGATTTTGAGCGGCAGTTCTGGCAGCACGACATTTACGTCGGAGGCTCGGCACCCGATCCGGCAACGCAGCTTTACTTCATGCAAGCCAACGAGCGGCGGCGGGCGGCGCGGCAGTCCTACGGGGGGTGGCAAGCCAATCGATTGTTCACCCGGTCGGGATCCAGTTCGTTTGTTGAAAACGCTTGGATCCAGGGCCTCGCCGTGACGGAGGATTGCCGCAATGTCGTCGCCGGGGATTTCGACGGTGACGGCCGGATGGATCTGGCCTTCACTACTTATGAGCAATGGCCCGCGTTTCGCCAGAGGTTGTTGATTTTCCGGAATCGATCGATGGGTGGCGGTCGTTGGATTGGGTATCAACTGGACGTTCCAGCTCCGGGTTCCCGATTGGAAGTAACCACCCGTGAGGGTGTTCGTCGCCACTGGTGGGTCCATGGGGATGGCTACCGGTCCCAGTCGGATACCACGGCCCATTTCGGATTGGGCGAGCGGGGTGAGGTGATCCGAGCCGAATGGATTCTCTGTAACGGGACGCGCCGGGATTTGCCCCGGAATCCAGGCCAATGGCATCGGATTTCCAGCGGCCACTGAGTGGGGTGAGACCATTCAAGTCTGTGGGCCGCGTGTGCAGCAGTCGCGCCTTCGGAGTCAAGCGGACGATTGGCGGGCTCCTTCGAGTAACGGGATTCCTATTGACCCGAAAGGCGTCTGTTGTGGACAACATCAGGGACGTGACGGATCCGATCCGGCGCGACTCCGGAAAAACACATGGCGAGAACAGTGAGGAAGGCGGGCCCCGCGATCAAATCGGCGGCCAGTTCCAAATACGACGCGCACCACAAGGTGCTGACCACGACCTACGGCTCTTTCGCGGACTTGCGTCGCGAACTGGCCGACTCCAAGGAGAAGGTCTCCGAGCGGGAGAATGTGCTGAAGCTCTTTGCCACGTGCATGGATCCACAGCGGGCTTTCCTGTTGTTGGATGACTACTTGGAGAAGCTCTCCCTGAGTCGGAAGGACTTCGGCCAATCCGAATGGTGGCCGCGGATGCAGTCTTCCACCGGCAAGCCCCGGTTGGAGGAGGTGGCCATGCTCTTCCTCCGCAACAACCGTTCCTTGCCGACCGAGTTGCTCCAGCACGCCAACTTCGAGAAGTTCGCCGCGGTCGAGCAGACGGAGAAGGAGACCGGCTTTGTCCAGGAGCTGGAGAACTGGCTCTTCCCGCCCAACCACACCCACCTCGATTCACCCCGCGCGGCACTTCGGGTCGTTTGTGAGCCCAAGCGGGAAGACGAGAACAGCAATCAGTGGCGTCTGGCCGTTCATTTCTTCCTGTTCCGGTCCCGTTCCGGTGAGAAGGAACGCTTTGTCTCGGACCTCTGTGATTTGCGCACCCGCGCCGCCCACGAGGCCGAACTCTTCCCTGCTGAAGATTGGCAGGTCATCGACTGGCTGCATGGACACTGGTCGGAAAAGGTGCCCGAGGGCGAAGTGATGGTCATCGACGGCCCCGATCTTCTCACCTGGTTGGCGAAGTGGGCTCATGGACAGCGCCTGGAGTTGCTGGGCAAGGCATCCAATCTTGACTTCGTAGGCCGGGTGGCCGAACTCAAACCGCGCTTGGATACCATCGAGGGCGAGATGAGCTTCACCCATGTGCTCGCATTGCCCAACGGCGTGACTCAGCCATTGCCCGAGTGCCAGTTCTTTGTCGGGGAGCCTCCGCTGGTCTTGGTCGGCAATGAATTCTTCGTGCTGCGCAATGCGCCCCCGGCGACCCTTCTGGGACCGTGGGCCCAGCGGCCGGTGGTGCCCGTGAAGCGGCTGTCTCAGCGCTTGCTTACCGAATTGCGCCGGACCCAGGCCAAGGAGCAGCCCAACGCCAACTGGAGCGAGCTGTGTGAAACCCACACCGCCCGTCCGCAGTTTACCTTTGAACTGGCCGACGAGGTGGTCCGTGTCCGACTGCTGGCCATCAGCGAGAAAGACGGCTCCGAGTGGCAATGGAATGGTCATGAGTGGACTCGGGTTGTGGAACGCCAGGGAACCGAGAACCGTCCGGAACTCCTCGACGACCCCCGACTGCTGCCGGCGATCCATTGGTTGCAGCAGGCCGATTGGTTCACTCCGGAGCCGGGTCTCTGGGTGCTCGACGCCAACGAGAACTGCCTGTCCCAATTGGCCACGGCCTGGTTCGACCGCCCTCAGGAGGCCGACTATCTGGGCAATCCCAGCTTCCAGCGCCTCTTCCTGAACCGCAAGTTGGTGAAGCCCAAGTTGGTGCTGAAGGGATCGGGCATCGACTGGCTCTCGGTCAGCGCCGAGTGGGAGGCCGAGGGCATGAAGCTCTCCAAAGCCGACCTCGAACGACTGGCTGCCGCCACCTCGCGCTTCGTCAAACTGCCCGATGGCGGGTGGGTGGAGTTGGACATCGATGCCAACCGCAAGGCGCACGAAACCGCGGCCACACTGGGGCTCGACGGTCTCTCCGCCGATGTCCAAAAGACCTCCTTGGTGCACGCGACCCAACTGGATGAAACGACGTTGGATGGGTTGGGAGCCAACAAGGCCGTCGCTGAATTGCGGGCCAAGCTGGCCAACTTCAAGGGAGTGCCCGAGACCAAGTTGCCGGCGAGCATTTGCGCCGAATTGCGCCCCTACCAGCAGGATGGTTTCAACTTCCTGGCCAACCTCACCCGACTCCGCTTGGGTGGCATCCTGGCCGACGACATGGGCTTGGGCAAAACCCTGCAAACCCTCGCGTGGCTCACCTGGTTGCACGAGACGGCCGTCAAGAAAGACAAGAAACCGTCGCTGGTTCTGTGTCCGGCTTCGGTGCTCCACAACTGGCGTCGGGAGGCCGAGAAGTTCGCCCCCAATCTCAAGGTGCTCGTCCTTCAGTCGGGCCAGCAGCGGCACAATTTGCGCAAGCAAATCCCCGACTGCGACATCGTGGTCACCAACTACGCCATTCTCCGCCGGGATTTGGAGGAGTTGGGCAAGTTCCACTTCCGGGCCCTCGTGCTCGATGAGGCTCAGTTCATCAAGAACCCGACCGCTCAAGTGACCGTTGCGGTGAAGGAAATCGAGGCCGATCACCGTCTGGCACTGACGGGCACTCCGCTGGAGAACCGGATGCTCGACCTCTGGTCCATCGTCGACTTTTCGCAGCCGGGCTATCTCGGCAATCAACAGAACTTCAACGAGATCTACGAATCGAAGGGCGACGGTCCAGAATGGGACGGTTCGGCCAAGCGCCGTCGTCTCAGTGCCAAGTTGCGTCCCATCATGCTGCGCCGCGTCAAGAAGCAGGTGGCCAAGGACCTGCCGGACCGCATCGAGGAACGTCGCGACTGCGAGCTCGACGACGACCAGCGCAAGCTCTACCTGGCCGAGCTGCGTCGCAGCCGCGAGCAGGTCATGAAGACCATGCAGGAGAAGGGCGTTGCCAAGTCGAAGATGCACGTGCTGGCCGCGCTGACCCGTCTGCGCCAGATCTGTTGCCATCCGAGGTTGGTGGGCAACGATTGCGTCTCCGGAAAGACCGAGACCCTCTTCGAATTGCTCGAGCCCATCTTGGCTTCCGGCAACAAGATCCTGCTGTTCTCCCAGTTTGTGGAGATGCTCAAGCTGCTCGAGGCCGCCTGCCGTGAGCGGGGCATCAAGACCCACATCCTGACCGGCGAGACCAAGGGGCGCATGGAGGTGGTCAACGCCTTCCAGGCCGATCCCGAACCATGCGTGTTCCTCCTGTCGCTCCGAGCGGCGGGCACCGGCCTCAACCTCACCAACGCCAGCTACGTGGTGTTGTACGATCCCTGGTGGAACCCGGCCGTCGAGGCCCAGGCCATTGATCGCTCGCACCGTATTGGTCAGACCCAGACGGTGATGGCCTACCGGTTGATCACCCCAGGCACCGTCGAAGAGAAGATCTGGGACCTCCAACAGCGCAAGTCGGCCACCATCGCTGACGTGCTCGGTGAAGAGGGCTTCGCCAGCAACCTCTCCAAGGACGACCTCGAGTACCTCTTCAGCGAGGACTGAACGTCGGGCTCTTTGGATGGCATCGAGGCCGTGCGGACCGTTTCAAGCGGTGCGCACGGCCTCTTCGCTGGTGGCTATCCGAGGTCTTGGGCCGTTTTTCAGGAAGCCATGCCGGGGAAGGGGACTTCGCTCCGGTCGCCACCGAGGGTCCGTTCCATGCCACTTTCCCAGCCAGGCGACTCCACTCAGTCAGGGTTCGTAGAGACCGGCCTCTTGCAGTTGTGATTTGAAAGCCTCCACCCGCGCCGGGAAGTACCGGTGGACGATCCGATCAACCTCTGGCTTCCAATGTCCCTCGACCGTGTAGGTTTCATAAGGGCCCTCTTTGTAGCGATGGATCCGGTTCCGGTAGTCGCCCCATCGCAGAGCTTCCGCGAACAGGGCCTGCTCCAATCGATCGGCCATGGATCGGTATCGGGCGGCCGCGGCGTCGGCCGACAGGGCGGCCCCGGGGGCCAAGTGTTTTCGGGCCCGGGTGGCGAACTCCTGACGGAACGCCGGTGATTGGCGGAGTTTCTGGAAAATGCGCGTTGGCGACTGGTCGTCGTCGTCCTTGAGGCGATTGTCCTGAGGGTCTTCGAGCGTTCGTTCTCCGTCCCACACCAGGAATTGCCACAGCCCGGGGGGATTGCGACGACGGGCCGCGTACCAGTTGGATGCGCGGTCCCAATCGCCGTTGGCTCCGTAGAGATTGAGCAGCATGAAGTCGATGAAGGCGGGAATATCCAGTTCAGCGCGGAGGGCCGCCTCGCTGGCCTCATTGGTAATCCCGGCGTTGACCAGCGACATCATCCGATCCCAGGCCACGGTGTCTCCGGAGAGCACCTTGTCGGCATTGCGGGAATCATAGTCGATGTTGCGACCTCCCCAGGTCCTTGCGGCGAATCCGGCATCCGGGCGCTCGCAAAGATCGTAAATTCCCCAGTAGAGACCATTGAGGTGCAGGTGCACGGGCCGGCTGCGGGACGCTGGATGGCCCATCACCGAATACGTTGCCCGCATCCAGGGGTCGCGGAGGTAGTCGGCGCTGCGCCGTTCCTTGCCATCCCAGTGCAGCCAGGAGTGGTTGTTGCCGGCGCGCAGAATGAACTGGTCGAGGTTTCCGTTTTGGCCGGGGAACAGGGCGTTCTTCAGGGATGACATTCCGTAACGCGAGCGGAAGACGACACGGAAGGAATGCTTGGGCGACTCCTTGGGGCGTCGATTCCAGCCGCCTTGGATCCTCAGTCCGGCATGAACCTCGAACCCCGGACCACGGGAAGTGGTTCGAAAAGTCAGTTGCGCGGGCCGTTCCCAGGAATCGCCGGATTCTTGAGTGTGACGGTACAGGCCCAGTTCTTCGTCATAGAGATCTTCGGTTTTCAGGTTCAGGAAAAGATGGGGAAGCGCCTCCAGGGCCTGCTCCAGTCGTTGTTCGATTTCTGGGCTGGCGCCGCTGGCTGGAAGGTTCATCCGGTACCATGCCGGCGCTTCCCAGCCGTCTTCCCGACCCCAGGTCATGGGCAACCCGGATCCGTCCTGATTCAGGATTCCGCGGACGGAGAACACCGAAGTCGGCGGAGGCGGTGTGACGGATTCTGCCGAAGAACGCAGGAGGGGAAATGCCGTGGTGAGAAGCAGGAGACGAAAAAAACAGTGGAGCCAAGGCATGGACTGAGCGTGGGTTAGGTGGGAACAAAAGGCACGTTCAGAGCCGGGGTGGGTGGTGGATGAAGGGCGGTCGACGAGGCGTGGGAGCGATCTCCGCAGGGACAGGTTTCGGGCGATTGCCTCGACAGAGCCATGGAATGCGGGCGAGTTTTCGCCGCATGACCGTTCGGGACACCCTGTCGTGGATCACCGGGACGCTTCAATCAGCCGGCATCGAGTCTGGCGAGGTCGAGGCGGCCTGGATGCTGTGGCGGTTGACGGGGGACAATCCGGTTCAGTTGCGTCTTCGCGGTGATCGCTGGGTTTCATCGGAACACCGGCTCCAATTGGAAGCGTGGGTCCAGCGTCGGTGCCGGCGTGAACCGCTCCAGCACTTGCTGGGAGTGGCGCCCTTTCTGGACTGGGAAATCGAGGTTTCAGGTGAAGTTTTGGTGCCACGCCCCGAGACGGAAGTGCTGGCATTGAAGGCGCGCGAATGGCTCCGGCAACGGTCCGGTGGTGTTGCCCGCCGACCGGCGAAGGCTCTGGACATCGGCACCGGCTCCGGCTGTTTGGCCATCGCCGTGGCCGACCTTCCTGGGGTGTCGGTGCAGGCGGTCGACGTGTCGGAAGCGGCCTTGCGAATGGCGCGATCCAATGCGGCCCGACTCGGTTTCCCGGGCATCGAGTTCCTGCATCGGGACCTGAGAACTCTGTCCGAGACCGCGTTCCAAGATCTGGATCTGATCGTGTCCAATCCGCCGTATATCCCGAGCGAGGAAATCGCCGGATTGGATCCCGAGGTGCGCGACCACGATCCTCGACTGGCCTTGGACGGTGGGGCCGACGGTTTGGAGTTTTACCGCATCTTGGCCCGCCAGGGTCGGCACTGGTTGCAGGCCTCCGGTTGCCTGATGCTCGAATATGGCGACGGACAGGCTCCGGCCCTGATTCGGCTCTTCACCGAGGAGGGCTGGGGTGAGATTTCAGCAGAGAAAGACTTGAGCGGGCGCGAACGGATTCTCATCGTCCACCCATCGGCTGCCCGTGCGATCTGATTCCACCAACCCCCGCGGGCGTTTCCGGTCCCTCATTCCATGGATAGTTTTTTGATCGAAGGCGGACTCCCACTGAACGGAGAAGTGACCATCAGCGGCTCGAAGAATGCCGTGCTGCCCATCCTCGCGGCGACGTTGCTCACTTCGGAAACCTGCGTCATCCGCCGGGTGCCTGACCTCAGTGACGTCGGCTTCATGCTGAAGATCCTTCAGTCACTCGGGGCTGAAGTGACCCGTGATGGCGGCACATTGACCATCCGGGCTGCGAACATTTCCGGTCGAGGTGACTACGAATTGATCCGCAAGATGCGGGGATCGATTTGCATCCTGGGTCCGCTCCTGGCGCGCCTGAAGGAGGCGGTGGTGTCGTTGCCTGGCGGTTGCGTGATCGGCACGCGGCCGATCGATTTGCACCTCAAGGGGTTGCGTGGTCTGGGCGCCCAAGTCGAAGTTGAAGCCGGATATGTGCGGGTGCATGCACCGCGTCTGGAAGGTCAGATGATTTTCCTCGGCGGGCGCGTTGGTCCGACCGTTCTCGGGACGGCCAACTTGATGATGGCGGCCACGCTGGCCTCCGGCATCACGGTCATCGAGAGCGCTGCGTGCGAACCGGAGGTGGTGGATTTGGCGGATTTCCTCATTGCCATGGGGGCGAAGATCACCGGCGCCGGTAGTCCGACGATCACCATCCACGGTGTGAAGGCGCTGCACGGGGCCGACCACGAAGTCATCGCCGACCGCATCGAAGCGGGCACCTTTGCCGCGGTGGCTGCTGCGACCGGCGGTGAAGTCACCCTGCGCGGGGCTCGGCCGGATCATCTCGGTGCGGTGCTCGACAAGCTGCAGGAAGCCGGCGCGGAAATCCGTCGAGCCGCTGGAGTCCTCACGGTGCGGGGAACCGGCGTCATCAAGCCCATCGACATCACGACGATGCCTTACAGCGGTTTCCCCACCGACATGCAGGCCCAGCTCATGGCGTTGGCCTGTCAGGCTCCCGGAACGAGCATCATTACTGAGCGCATCTTCGAATCGCGATTCATGCACGCCTCAGAACTTATGCGTCTCGGCGCCGACATTGCCATCGAGGGTCCTAGTGCCATCGTTAAGGGCGGTCGGCCTCTGAGCGGCGCTCCAGTGATGGCGTCGGACCTCCGGGCGTCGGCTGCGTTGGTGATCGCTGGGCTGGCCGCCAAAGGCAGCACCCAGGTTCACCGTGTCTATCATCTGGACCGTGGCTACGAACGAATGGAGCTCAAACTCCAGAAGCTCGGGGCGCGGATCCAGCGGATCCCGGGTGAATGATGAAATTCGTGCTGCTCTTCCTGCTGGTGGCCACGGTGGGATTCGGTGTCTACCGGATCTCGCTGATTTACCGATCGGTCCCTTCGGATGAGCGCACCCGTGAAATGGCCGCACCGGTGGTCAGCGATGAAACGCTGCCCCCATTGACACCGCCCTTGGAGGCTTCTTTGGCCCATGCCACGCAAGCCGGTCCACAGGCGCTCCGTCAGTGGCTCAACCAGAACGGGGCTTGGGTTCCTGAACCCCGGTTGTCGGCCATCCAGCTCGACTACGCACAAATGTTGGTTCGCGCCAACCCGGCTGAAGCCCGTCGGCTGTATGCCGCGGTGAAAGTCCGAACCCCGGCCAACTCACCCTTGGCTTCCCGCCTGAAGCAACTTTCCCGAACGTTTGAGTGATTCCATGGACATTGTTTTTAACTGCCCCCATTGCGGCCTCAGTCTCGAGGTCGACCAAGACGCCGCCGGTCAGCAATTCGACTGCCCGACCTGCCAGAAGCCGGTGACCGTGCCGGCCGCGGCCGCCGTGCTCCTCAAGACAGCCCCGGTCGGGACGGCTGTCTTGCCTGAGTCACCGCGTGATGAAAAACGCATGGCGGTTCCAGCCTCCCAGAAACCGGGCGGATCTCTGATCCAGAAACCCAACAAGTCGTTGGAACTGGCGGCCAAGGAGTCGAAGCCGGGGATGCGGGTGAAGACCCTCCGCCACTCCGACTTCAAGGACGGCGGCAAGGACAAGTTCGATGAGGTGGTCTCGGATTTCCTCAACAAGATCGGCGATCAAGCCATCGTGAGCATCACGCCGATCCAGTGCAGCTACCTTGACATCGGCACCCAGAAGCTCCTGCCCGACTTCGGGGTCCTGGTGATTTACCGCGGTTGAGCTAGATCCGCCGCCGCGGCCCCGAATTCCGCACCATGGGGGATCCTGGAATCACGCCTTGGCTGGTGATCGCCCTCCGGGTGATTTCCAACCCGTGCTCCAATGCCCTCCAAAAGGCCTTGGCGAGCCATGGTTGGCCGGCGCCGGTTCTGCTGGCCTTGACGCATGGGGTGCTGGGTCCGGTGGCCATGGTGATCCTGCTCCGGGCAGGCGATTCGCTGGGTTGGGATTTCTGGTCCTGGAGCCTGCTGTCCGCCGCCCTGGCGGTGGCGGCCAACTGGCTCATCATCGAGGCCGTTCGGCGTTCGGATCTCTCGCTGCTGGGGCCCATCAATGCCTACAAGCCTTGGGTGAGCCTGCTTCCCGGTTGGTTGCTGCTGGGTGAGCAACCCGTCGGTTGGCAATGGGCCGGCATGGCGTTGGTCCTGGTGGGCAGCCTCCTGTTGGGTGGAACGGGAGGTCCGGGCGGCCGTCCAGGGGCGTTGTTCTTGGATCGAGGGGTCCAACTTCGCTTCTTGGCGTTGGTGTTTTCGGCCGCCGAAGCCGTGACCTTGAAACGGGTGTTGGCGGTTTCCGATCCGGCGCGTGCCTTTGCCGGATGGGTGTTGCTGGGTTTTTTGGTGGCCGTCCCATTCGCCTGGAGAGCTCGCGGAGCCTGTCCCCAAACCGTAGTCGCAGCCCGGCGCCATCTGCCGTCCGGACTGACGCTGGCGCTGACGACCGGGCTCATGCAGGGCTCCACGTTTGTGATCCTGAATTTCTTGCCCACGGGTATCGCGTTGTCGTTCTTTCAATTGTCCGCGGTGCTCAGCGTCTTCTTGGGGCGGGCCTTCTTTGGGGAACCCCAGTTTGCACGACGTTTGGCGGGAGCCTGCGTCATGGCATTGGGAGCTGCGATCTTGGTCGGGACCCGGTGAACAACAGACAGAGTTTGGATGAAACGTTTCTCGGCGTGACAGACAGCCCCGCCTGTTGTTGATTGACCGGCACATGAAACGAGTCCTTTTCGCGCTGGCCGCCGCGTTCCTCTGCGGCCTTGCCGTGTCTGCTGAAGACAAGGCTCCCACCAAAACCGACAAAAAAGATACCCCAGTGAGCAACACCACCAACGAAGTCGCCGTCATCAAGACTGTTGCCGGCGAAATGGTCATCGAGTTCTGGCCCGATGTGGCCCCGAAGACCGTCGAGAACTTCAAGACTCTGGCCAAGAAGGGCTTCTACGATGGCACCGCGTTCCACCGGATCATCAAGGGCTTCATGGTTCAGGGCGGCGATCCGCTGACCAAGGACGAGACCCAGCAGAACCGTTGGGGCACGGGTGACCCGGGCTACAAGATCAAGGCCGAGTTCAACGAGCGCTCCCACAAGCGGGGCGTGATCTCCATGGCCCGCTCGCAGGACCCCGATTCCGCCGGTAGCCAGTTCTTCATCTGCCACGGCGATCCGAGCTTCCTCGACCGCCAGTACACCGCCTTCGGCAAGCTCATCAAGGGCGACGACGTGCTGGAGAAGTTGGCCACCTGCGAGACCGGCCGCCAGGACCGCCCGGCCAAGCGCCAAGGTGTGGAAAGCGTCAAGATCGTTGATCGTGACACCGTGAAGTAAGCACCCGTCTTTCGAGACTCTTGACGGCGGTCGGGCCCCACCTGACCGCCGTTTTTTCTACCGTGGAAGCCGACACCGTCAACGCCATCGCCTCCGTGCTCCAAGGGTTTGGATGCCCCCCGGACAAATGCCCGGAGATGGCCCATCAACTCCATCGCCGGGCCGGGCAATTGGCCGAAGCCAAGGGACGTTCCTATGAAGAGGCTCTGGGTCACTTGTTGAGGGCGATGGCTGGTGGTTGGGCGGCCCAGTCCCGCGCGCAGGAAAGCAGTCCGCAGCCATGAATCCGGATTGCGGCGGTGAGATTCAACCGTGGCCCGATCTGGGATCCCAATCGGTAGGCAATTTCCGGATTTTTCAACTCCGTTCGGTGCGTCGCCGCAGCCCGCGCAACGGCGTGGAGCGCGACTTCTATGTGATGGACTGCGCGGATTGGGTGAATGTCATCGCAATTACGGCCGAGAATGAATTGGTTTTGGTGGAGCAGTTCCGGCATGGCGTGGCGGCCGTCGAGTTGGAGGTTCCCGGCGGTATCATGGATCCCGGCGAGATCGATCCCGTGGCGGCGGGTCTTCGGGAATTGCGCGAAGAAACCGGCTATGTGGGGGAGGGTGGGATCGAGATCGGTTGCGTGCTGCCCAATTCAGCCATCCAGAGCAACCGGTGTCGGACCGTCTTGGTGAGGCAGTGTCGGCGGGTCGGTGAGTTGGAGTTGGACGACTCCGAAGACATCGCCGTGCGACTGTTCCCCGTGTCGGAGATGGCCCATCTGGTGACCGAAGGGCGGATTCGCCACTCTTTGGCGGTCGCGGCTTTGTATCATTACGAACTCTGGTTGCGTTCCTTCCGGGGTGGTTCCCAAGGTTGATCGATGGGGATGATCGGGAGTGCGTTGCGCCGGTTTGTTGCGAGAAATTTTCCCGGTCTCACTTTTGTTTGGAGCCATCCGGGGGCATGGTCACGTCCATCATGAAACTCACCTGGAGAGACTCCGAAGACATCGCCTGGGCCCTCATGGATACCTATCCGGATCAGGATCCTCTGAAGCTCAGTTTTCCCAAGTTGCACAAGATGGTTTGTGAGTTGCCCGAATTCGGCGACAAACCGGACGCCTCCAACGAAAAGATCCTCGAGAACATCCAGATGGCCTGGTACTCGGAGCAGAAGTAGGTCTCCGAGACCGGTGTTTGAAGCTGGCCTATCAAATAGGCACCGCAATCAGTTGTTGGGAAAATTGAGCTGCAGGGCTCGGCCCAACCATTCAGTTGAGGAATTCAGACTCAGAATGAATTCAGACTTAGAATTCCGCCTGAGTATCCCGACCGAATCTTGGTTCAGACCGAATATCTGAACCACATTTGAACCGCGGTTAAACCTATTGCGGCTGCGAAGGGGAGGTGGGGTGGCCGACGGGACTCGAACCCGCAACGACCAGAATCACAATCTGGGGATCTACCATTGATCTACGACCACCGACCGGCCTTCACGTTATGCAGGCGATCCCCCTATCGTCAAGCCGCAGCGATCTTTCACCCGCAATAAAATGGTTATCCTCCGAGGCCTGAACGATGCAATGGGAAGGGATTCATGACGGGCTCCCTCCGTTCTTGAGCCTCCCATGCCCGCAGATGGGGTTCGTGAACAAGGTCGCCAACGGATGTGTTAGCCGCCAAAGACGCTGGCTTCTTCGAGGTAGGGAATGGTGAGCGGGCCCAGGGGTAAGACGGCGACACGCGCTCCGGGGCCGTGCTGATAGAGCGCACTCTGGACCGCGGCAGCGATGTCCGGACACGGCTCCAGATGGGCCGCCCGCAGGATTTCGTCGGGCAGGCCCGAATGCACCAGCACCCGTGCCTTGCTTTGGACCACTCCTTGAAGCTGGGCCTGCCACTGCTCCGGTCGCGAAAATCCCGGGGTCGCCAATCGGGCCAGGACGCCTTCGATGGAAGATTCCTCCCGCAGCAGCAAATCGTAAGGGCTGCCCGAAGGGATCCCGTCAGAACACTCCGCCGCCAGAATGATGGTTCCGCCCGGCTTCACGATCCGCGCCGCCGCAGACATACCCTTGACCCCTTGATAGAGGTTTTGGTCCAGCGGGTAGCCGGAATTGGTGGTGACCACCACATCGAACGGGGCCTTCACCGGTTGCATGGCCGACTGGCGTACCGATTCGCGTCCAGCCCGGTGCGCCGTCGCCAAATCTCCAGCGAAGACTCCGGTGATTTGCCGCCGATCGTTCAACGTGACATTGAGCAGGAAACTCGGGCCCACGCGTTGGGCGATTTCCATCAACTCCTCCCAAACCGGGTTGCCCTCGCAGTGACCGAAGCTGGCCATGGGGCTGCCGATATTTTGGGCTCCATGGTTGCTCATGACGGTCTCCACATGGGCCACTCCCGGCATGATTCCCTTGGGGCCTCCGCTGAACCCCGCGAAGAAATGAGGCTCAATGAACCCAGTCACAATGCGGACATCGGCCTCCACGCAGTGGCGATTGATCCAAGCCGGCACTCCGGTTCGAGTCGTTCCGAGAGCGACACAGGCCGCGTGGTCAAAAGGTTCGTGGTTGAGCACACGCCAATGGGCCACCACCTCGGGCGTGAGCAGGTGTTCCAATTCTTCCCGGGTGCACGGCCGATGCGTGCCGAGTTGGCAGAGCAGAGTGACTTGGTTTCGCTGCACTCCAGCTTGTTCCAGGTAATTCAGAAGCCACGGGATCATCCGGTCATTGGGCGTCGCCCGGGTGATGTCGGTGAACAGGATGCAAATGCGACAACCTGGCGTGAGCCACTCCCGGAGCGGGGGCGCACCCAGCGGCGACTCGAGAGCTGCCCGCAGAGCGCCCTGCTCATCCGCGAGGGCAGGGGAGTGACGGGGTTGGATCACCGTGGTGGCGTGGTCGGGAAATATCACCGGAAGCCAACCGCGTCCGTAGGCCAGAGGAACCGTCATGACCGGGCAGTCAACCCGGCCTTCATTGGAAGGAAATGTGAAAAACAGGTTTTTTTCAAAAAAGCAGTTGCCCCCATGGCAAACCACCTCTAATTGTCCGTGGTCTGAAGCCCGTCTGCGTTGGAGTTTCTCTTCCCCGCAGCTTCCCCAAGTCAAATTTCCCGCGGCCCTTACTTCTGCCGCATCTCTGGGACCGGGCTCTTCCGACACACCATAGCACATGAGCAATCAGCAATCGCCGGAGGAATCAGTACCCCGGTCCCAGGAGACTCAACAAGCTCCTCCTCCGCCACAGTCGAATCAGTCCCCCGATTCGGGTGAATACCGCCCCTCAGGCGGAGACGCCTCCGGTTACCAGGGAAATGCCCAGCAAGGCGGCCCCCAAGGCAATCAGGGTAATCAGGGCCATCAAGGCACCTTCCGTCCCGGCGGTGGCCAGGGTGGATTCCGGCAAGGCGGCGGTGGCGGCGGTCGTCGCCACGGCGGACATCATCACCGGCATGGTGGACATCAAAATCAGCGCCACAATCAGGGCGGCGGCGGTGGCCAAGGCGGTGGCGGAAACCGTGGCTACAACCAACAAGGCGGCAACCAGCAAGGGGGTAACCCACAGGGCGGCAATTATCAGGGTGGCGGTCAAGGCGGCGGTGCTCCTCAGCCTCAGGGCGAGCCGGTCATCATGGAGGGCTGGCTGGAGATGTCCGAAAAGGGATTCGGATTCTTGCGGTCCTCGAAGGGGAATTTCGCGCCGAAACCGACCGACGTGTTTCTCACGCCCGATTCCATCAAGCGTCTGGCTCTTCGCGAAGGCTGTCAGGTCAAGTGCTCGGTCAATCCGCCACATCGGGGCAGCAGCCCTCAGATGCGCGAGGTCATCGAAGTCAATGGCAAGTCCTACCAGGACTATCTCCACGCCATGCGCTTCGAGAACCTCACCACCATCGATCCGATCGACAAGTTCCAGCTGGAGACCACGCCGGACAGCCTCGAGACGCGCATCATCGATCTCGTGACGCCCATCGGCAAAGGAACCCGTGGCTTGATCGTCGCGCCCCCGCGCACCGGCAAGACCACGATCTTGAAGCAGATTTGCAACGCCATCACCACCAACCATCCCGAGGTGCACTGCATGGTGCTGCTCATTGATGAGCGGCCCGAGGAAGTCACCGACTTCCAGCGCAGCGTGAAGGCCGAGGTGGTGGCTTCCAGCAATGATCAAGACCTCGAAACCCACGTTCGCCTGAGCCGCCTGATGATCGAGCGCTGCCGTCGCATGGTGGAGGCGGGCAAGGACGTGTTCGTCCTGCTTGACTCCATCACCCGTGTGGCCCGCGCTTACAACTCGGTGCATGGCGGCTCCGGCCGGACCATGACCGGCGGTGTGGATGCCCGCGCCCTGGAAATTCCGCGTAAGATGTTCGCTTCGGCCCGCAAGGTTGAAGAGGGCGGGTCATTGACCATTCTGGCGACTGCCCTGGTGGATACCGGCAGCCGCATGGACGAGCTCATTTTCCAGGAGTTCAAGGGCACCGGAAACATGGAGTTGATCCTCGACCGCAAGCTGTCCGAGCGCCGGCTGTATCCGGCCATCGACATCCCGAAGTCGGGCACCCGCAAGGAGGAGAAGCTTTTCGCCGCGAACCAAATCGACGCGATCCGCAAGCTCCGCCGCATGATGACGGACCTCCAGCCGGTCGAGGCGATGGAGACGCTCATCGCCGCCTTGAAGAAGCACAAGACCAACGCCGAGTTGCTCGGCAAGCTGGGCTGACCCGAGGGGTTTCCCGGCCGTTGAGAGGGCGTCCGATCACTGGATCGGGCGCCCTTTTTCTTTCGTAGGCTATTCCTTCGTGGGAAGGGCGACCTGGGTCGGATGGCGCAGGTAGGCTACGAGGTCGCGTCGTTCCATCGGGGTCATTCCGTCGAGAAGTCCCTCCGGCATCATCGAACCGGATTGCGTCTCGATCCGGCCCACGTCTTCGCGGGTCAGCGTCAGCGGACCGGCAGCTGTCAGCAGTGTGATGGTTCCGGGATTCGGCGACCGCAGCAGGC
>JARXAF010000210.1 GCA_029865985.1 Verrucomicrobiota bacterium | reverse complement strand
GAATGGCGGAGCCGATTCAGCCCGATTCACTCTGAGCGGCGGAATTCTCGCCTTCGTATCCGCGCCAAACTTCGAGGCACCGACCGATGCCAACACCGACAACATCTACAACGTGGTGATTCGTGCCACGGACACTGCGGGTAACACCGCTGATCAATCTGTCACCGTGACGGTGACTGATGCTGACGAAATTCCTCCTGTGATCTCTGGGCTGAATGCGCCGTCGGTGGTGGAAAACACCACGGTGATTACGACCTACACCGCCAATGAGGTGGTGACCTGGAGCTTGAATGGCGGAGCCGATGTGACCCGGTTCACTCTGAACGCCGGAGTCCTGGCTTTCGCATCTGCACCGGACTTCGAAGCACCGTCCGATGCTAACGCCGATAACATCTACAACGTGATGATTCGTGCCACGGACACTGCGGGCAACACCGCCGATCAATCTGTCACCGTGACGGTGACCGATGCTGACGAGATTGCTCCGGTGATCTCCGGCTCGTTCGCACCATCCGTGGTGGAGAACACTACGGTGATCGCAGGTCCTAGTGCGCAGTCGTTTGTTGAAACCGTGACAGGGATTGCGACGTACACGGCCAACGAGCCAGTGGTCTGGAGTATCAACAGCGGAGTCGATGCCGACCATTTCATCCTGACGGGTGGAACCCTGTCTTTCATTAGGAACACCGACTTTGAAGCTCCAGCGGATTCCGACGGGAACAATAATTACTTTGTTGTGGTTCGTGCCACGGACATCGCCGGCAACACCACCGATCACTCCATCACAGTGACGGTCACCGATGCCAATGAAGCCCCGGCACTCGTGGACTTGAACGGCTTAACACTGCCTGAGAATGCCCGTTCGGGTCTTGTTCTTGGCCAGTTGCGTGGAACGGATCCCGACCGTGGAGATTCACTTCAATACCGATTGGTCACTGGGGTTGCCGACAATGCCTCTTTCGAAGTCCAAGGAGACCGTCTCTTGAGCAAGAGACCTCTGGATTTTGAAACCCAGCGTCAGTACCGACTGCGTGTGTCTGTCACGGACAGGGGTGGGTTGTCCACCGAGCGAGAGGTTTTGGTGTCGGTCACCGACGAAAATGATCCGCCTCGCCGGGCCAGCGAGATTGAAGGCCTGAGCGGTGTTTATCGAGAGGCGTTCCAGTGGGCTGTCCCAGCGACCGCATTCACCGATCCCGATGCCGGCCAAACCTTGCGCCTCACTCTTTCAGGGTTGCCGCGTGGATTGATCTTCGATCCGTTGAATCGAACCGTTCGCGGCGTGCCTGAACAGGTGGGGAGTTACTCCCTGACTCTTTCGGCTCGGGACTCTGGGATTCCGTCTGCCACCGTCTCGGCCCAAGTGCGTTTGGTGATATTGCCTGCTCAGGCTCGGCTCAGCGTCGTGGATTGGGAACAAACCTATGACGGGCGACCCAAGCCGGTTCACGTTGTGACCCAACCCGGGGATTTGAGGGTGTTTGTGACCTACGCAGGCAGTGATACCCCGCCCACCTTGCCAGGCAATTATCCCGTCGTGGCCTTCGTCCGCGATCCCAATGTCGCCGGCTCGATATCCGGTCTCCTGACTGTGTCACGACCACGATACTCCCTGCGATTAAACCCGGCTTACCCGACAATATTGGAAGATGCTCCCGCTAAAGGTCGGGTGATTTCACCCGGCGATGCGATGGTGAAGGTTCGTCGCCAGGATGGGTCTGACCTGTCCCTCGACTTGCTCCATTCGTTGGGACTCACCGTTCGCCTGATCTTCAACTCCGTCCCGTTGGATGAGCACGGCAATGTCTGTGGATCGCTCCAACGGCTTCGGGGAGGTGTCTGGTCGCAGGTTACCCCTAGTCTCGAGAACTTGATCGACGTTTCTGCCGAGGAGCTGGAGCTGGGACGTTGGATGTATGTTCCCGACTCTGGAAAGTCCGGGCTGCGCCCGGCTTATTTGCCCTTCGATGCCGAGCTAGTGGATTCATTGGGGGTTCAAATCACCTATGCCACAGGCGGGCAAATCCATTTGCTCCTGCGTGAACGTCTGGTCGCTGTCCCTGATAGCTTGAACCGATCTACTCAACCCATCCAACGCTGGCGTACCAGTGAATTGCTGCAGAACGACGTTGTGAGCGATGGGGGCGTGGACGTGCAAATCCCTGGCGGTCGATCCGAGCAAGGGGGAGTGATCGCCGTGGAGGGGGAATGGGTTGTTTACCGTCCGGCGTCTGATTTGCCGGAAGGGGCAGTGGATCGGTTTAGTTATGAGATTCGGCAGGGAGGTGAAACCGCACGCGCCTCGGTTCTATTGATGGCCCAACCTTGGACGACGGGAACGCAAAAATCCGCTGCTCAATTGCTGCCGTCGGAACGCGGAATCCAATTGCGCTTCCGCGCACAGCCCAGCCACCGCTTCCGTGTGCTGTCGAGCGCATCCCTGCAAGCTCCGCTGGTTTGGGAAGAACTGGGTCAGGCCGATTCGGACTCAGAGGGTCGCTTGATGTGGCTGGCACCGGTTCATTTGTCGGCCCAGCAATTTTACCGGATTGAGCCGCTGCCCTGATTTTTATCAAACGCGACGATTCAGTGGGACGACCACCGTCCCACTGAATCTGTTCCCAGTTCACGGCTGCTTCCAGACGATCCGCGCGACGCTGTCGTTGGTGGAACTCTTGGTCCCGCCACCATGGGTGATGAAATAAACAGCACCGTCTTTGCCCAACTGCATGGCCAAGGGGCCCGCCGGGAGCCCTTGAAGGAAGGCCTCGCCGGGACCGGGCTTTCCGTTCTTGGGGTTCACCGCGGCCGTGCGTATGGATTTGCGGGCGAAATCGGCATAGAAGAGCGCTCCACGGTACTTCTCGGGGAAGCCCTGACCCGAGGCGGTCGGGCGGTAGATCAAGGCTCCGACGCAGGAGGCACCCGTGTTGCGTTGGTACTGGAACCAGGGGTCGGTGAAGCCGTCCACGTGGTTGGTTCGCGTGAGGGTTTGCAAGCCGGCACCAAAGACCTTCGGCCAGCCGAAGTTGGCTCCCGGGACGATGCGGTTCACCTCGTCATAGTCATCGCTCAGGTCGCCGCCATTTTCGGCCGCCAAAATGAGGCCGGTGGGTGCGTCGTAGGTCAGAGACCAGGGTTGACGGTGTCCGCGGGTGAACACGCGTGGGTCGGCTCCGGGGGTTTTCACGTGCGGGTTGTCCTTGGGCACCGAGCCATCAAAACCGATGCGGAGGACTTTTCCGCGCGGGTCGCCCAACGATTGAGCCTTGTTGTTCGGGTCGTCGCAGTACTTGCGGAGGTTGGCGTTCTGGTTGTTCTCACCGGTGGTCACGTAGAGCACCCGTTCCTTCGGATGGGCCAGCAACGCGCCGCCCACGTGCTGACCGGCTTGATCGCCCTCCCATTCCACCACTGACTTCTCGCTGGCCGGGTCGATTCGCGAAGCGGCTCCGGTGCCGGTGACAGTCCAACGCGAAACCCGAGCCACGTATTTGCCCTGCGGGGCATTGGTGAGGTGGTAGGCCAGAAACACATGCGGAGTGCGCGGAAAATCCGGATGGAACGCAATGCCGTGCAAGCCACGGTCACCGCTCACCTCTGTTGCCACCGAGCCGACCGATTGCGTGGCGCGCGTCGTGGTATCGATGCGCCAGAGTTGTCCCGTGCGGCCCGTCACCCAGGCAGCTCCATCGGGAGCGAACGCCATCTCCATGGGTTCGCTGACCACCTCCGGACCGGCGACGGTTTCGATGCCGAATCCGGCTGGGAGGCTCACTTCGGCCAGGGCAGCCGAAGAAAGTGTGAGAGTGGCGATGACAGCCGCGAGAATACGATGACGGTAGGACATAATGTTCGGGGACTATCCAAATACTGAGGAGCTGATGGTTGAGAAGCAATCCCCACCGTCGCATCCAGAATCGGAAATCGAATTCCGGCATCACAAAAGACCCACGCGGGCTGCTTGCACAGAATTCCCGTCGTCGGCGTTGACGAACCCGCAGTGCGAGGGGCATCACGGTGGGGAGTCACCCCGTCCGTTGTTGGCCGCTTGAAAGGCTGTCCCCCAATTCCAAATCCCATTTCGCCTCATGAGACTACCCACGTTGACCCAGATCACCTTGTTCATCTTGTCGGTCCCCATGTCTGCCTGGGCCGCATCGGGCACCACGGTGCGCACGGTTCATTCCCAACCCAGTTGCATCATCGCCACCAAGCAGGTGGAGGTGGCGATCACCCGCCGTGGGGGCCACATGGCTCCGGTCACGTTCTTCAGCGACAGCGACCGGCCGGTGCGGCCTTACCACATCACGCCGTGGCAGCTTGAAAAGCCTTCGGCGATGCCTGCGCCGGTGCTCATCACGTTGCGCGGTGATTTCTTTTGCCTGCCCTTCGGAGGCAATTCGGAAACGGTCGCCGGCGAGAAGCACCCGCCCCATGGTGAAATTGTGGGCGAACCTTGGAAGGTTGTTGGAACACGGCGCGCCGGAAAGGTCACGACCTTGACCCTCGACTTCGAGACCCGTGTCCGACCTGGGCATGTCACGAAGGAGTTGTCATTGGTGGACGGTGAAAACGTGGTTTATACCCGGCATACCCTTCAAGGGTTCTCCGGGCGGGTGCCGCTGGGTCATCATGCCACCTTGGCCATGCCCGAGAAGGAAGGGTCCGTGCGCATAGCGACCAGCGCCTTCCGCTGGGGCATGACGTGTCCGTCCCTCTTCAGCGATCCTAAGCAGCGGGAATACCAAGCACTGCTTCCGGGTGCGCAATGGGCCGATTTGACCCGGGTTCCTGTCGCCTGGAAGGGAATGCCCGACGCCGACCTGACCCGATTGCCCGCCCGATATGGGCATGCCGATCTCGTCCAACTGGTCAACGAACCGTGGGAGAAGACCGGGGGCCCCGCCTGGACGACTGCGACCTTCACGGACGAAGGGTATCTGTGGTTTTCCCTCAAGGATCCGGCGGTGCTCAACAGCACCGTCTTCTGGATGGAAAACCATGGGCGTCACGGGCATCCGTGGAATGGTCGCAACAACTGTCTGGGCTTGGAGGACGTGACGGCCTGCTTCGCCGATGGCCTTGCCGCATCGACCCGGGACAACCCGCTCACCCGGCTAGGTGTCCCGACCGCCATTGCGTTGAGTCCGACCCAGCCCACCCGAGTGAATTACATCCAGGGGGTGGCGAGGATTCCGTCGGGATTCGACGGGGTTCAGAAGCTTGAATTTGCGCCCGGTGCTGTGACGTTCCTGTCCACCTCCGGCCAGCGTGTCACCATTCCGGTGCACCATGAATTCGTGAGAACCGGAACGCTTTGACCTCATTCATCCATCCCGCACCGTCCCATCGCATGAAATACTTCCAACGCGCTCTCATGGCTTGCCTCCTCGCTCTCCTGGGCGGATGCGGAGACAAGGCGGTCGATTCGAGCCAACCGGCCGCATCGGCTTCGAAGGTGCAAGGAACCATCGGTGTCTCGCTGCTCACCCTCGACAACCCGTTCTTCAAGGTCATCGGTGACAGCATCACGGCCGAGGGCAATAAGCACGGCTACGAGACGGTGGTGGTCAGCGGTGACAAGGACGTCGCCAAGCAGGGGAATCAAATCAAGGACTTCATCGTCAAGAAGGTCAGCGCCATCGTGCTGAGCCCTTGTGATTCCAAGTCGATCATCCCGGTCATCCAGGAGGCCAATGCGGCCGGGATCCCGGTGTTCACCGTGGACATCCCCTGCAATGAACCCGGCGTGGAGATCGTCACCCAAATCGCCACCGACAACGAAGGCGGCGGACGGGAAGCCGGTCAGGCCATGATTGAGGCCCTTGGCGAGGCCGGCGGCAAGATTGCGGTGCTGCATTTCAAGCAGGCCGAATCCTGCCAGTTGCGCGTGAAGGGTTTCATGGAGGTGATTCGTGCGCACAACGCGGCTGGTAAATCGAAGATCGATGTGGTCACCGAGTTGGAGAGCGGTGCGGCCAAGGATTTGGGATACAAGGCGGCCGAGGATGCCTTGCAGGCGCACCCGGATCTCCGCGGCATCTTTGCCATCAACGACCCGGCCGCACTTGGTGCCCGCGCTGCGTTGGAAAAGGCGGGCAAAACCCAAGTGCTCATCATTGGCTTCGATGGCCAACCCGAGGGCAAGCAGGCCATCAAGGACGGCAAGATCTACGCCGATCCGATCCAGTTTCCCGACCAGATGGGAGTCCGCATGGTGGATGCGATTCTGCGCCACTCCAAGGGCGAGACACTGCCGGCGCAAATGCTTATTCCGACACGCCTCTACCGGAAGTCTGACGCCCAAAAAGACCCCACCCTGCACTAATCCAAATCCATCCATCGACCCATGAGCCAATCCCAACATTTCCTCCACGAACTTGTCGGATCCATGTCCCAGGGGGCCGATGGCAATCCCACGGTGGCGATGGTGGAGGCGGCCTTCCGGCACCACGGGCTGCGCTGGCGCTACATCAACATGGAGGTCTCGCCCGCGGACCTCGGTGCCGCCGTGAAGGGGGCCAGGGCCATGGGTTTCCGGGGCTTCAATTGCAGCCTTCCGCACAAGGTCAGCGTCATTGCCCACCTCGACGGTCTGGGCCAGTCCGCCGCGGTGATGGGGGCGGTGAACTGTGTGGTGCGGCGGGAGGGCCGCCTCATTGGTGAGAACACCGACGGGAAGGGTTTCCTCAAGTCCCTGGAGACCGTGATCGATCCTCAGCGCAAGTCGGTGGTGCTGTTCGGAGCCGGTGGCGCGGCACGGGCCATTGCTGTGGAACTGGGTCTGGCGGGCGTGCGTCACATCACGATCGTCAATCGTTCCGGGGAACGCGGAGCCGAATTGGTGAACTTGCTGCGTGAACAACTCCAACTCGATGCCCAACTCGTCGTCTGGGATGGAAGTTACCCCATTCCGGAGGGTACCGACGTGGTGGTCAACGGCACGTCCATCGGGCTGTATGATCCCGAGGCGCGACTGGAGATCAATCTCGACACCCTTCGCCCCGGCATGGTGGCCGCGGATGTGGTCTTCAATCCGGTTCGGACGCGCTTCCTAATCGAGGCCGCCTCCCGGGGCTGCCGCCCGCTCGACGGGTTGGGCATGCTCGTCAACCAAGGCATCGTGGGCATTCAATATTGGACGGGCATTGATCCTCACGCCGCGGTGATGCGTCAGGCCTTGGAGTCTGCCATGGGCGTATGAGCCTGCCGAGTCCGTCTGTGTCGCTGAGTTCGACGAATCCGCCG
>JARXAF010000209.1 GCA_029865985.1 Verrucomicrobiota bacterium | reverse complement strand
CGTCGTGTGGCGACGACGCGGAGGTCGTTCGTCTTTTGCATGTCGGGAAGAGTGTAGGGGTAGAAAACTAAGGTTGGAAGGGCTGCGGTGCGCCGGGCAGCAGCTTGACGTGGGCCTCGGCCCGGAGTCGGTCCCCGTATTCGGGAATCCGGACATCCATCTCACGTTGGACCATCATTTCACGGATTTGGTCGGCCACCTCGGCCATCGGGATGACCCGGGCCGGGACGTCCTCGAGCTTCTTGAAGAGGTGGAATCCAAATTGGGTGGATACCACCTGGGCGTGCAGCGTGCCGGGCTTCAGATCCCAAACCGCCTTCTCAAACTCAGGGAACATCTGCCCCTTTTGGAAAACGTACTCGCCACCGCGTTCCCGCGACGTGGGGTCCTCGCTCACTTGCTTGGCCAAAGTGGAAAAGTTGGTCCCCGCCTGGAGTTGGGCGAGCGCTTCTTCGGCCTTCTTCCGTTTGGATTCGATGATATCGGCGGGAAGCTTTTCGCGGTTTTCTGGGTTGATGGTGGCGAAGAAGATTTGGGCGGCCTTCACCTGGTCTGGTTTTTTCCAGCGGCTGGAGTCGGAGTCGTAGTAGCCTTGAATGTCCGAATCCGGGATCCGGATGCGGTTCTTCACTTCACGGTCGATGATGTTCACCGTCAGCGCTTCTTCGAACTTCTCCTGACGGAACGTCTCTTCGGTGAGACCCGCCTGGGCTAAGGTCCGGAAGAAGACTTCCGGGGAGGGGGCGCTCTTGATGATGCCGTCGATGCGGCTCTTGGATTCAAAGAGGGCCCGGTTGGTGTCGCTTTGGTCGGCCCGACGCAGCACCAGTTGCACGAAGATGAGGGTATCGAGGGTGCGTCCGCGCAGGACGTTGAGGTCGCGATCCGACAGCGAACGGCCCGCGGCGGCGGCCTCGGCGACCGCTCGTGACACCTTGGCACCGACAGCGCTGGCGGTGATGCGGATGCCGTCGCCGGTGGCCCAAACCGCTTCTCCATTCGTGGAGACGGCGCTGATGGTGGGCGGGAGGGCGGCTGATGTGTTGGTGTTGGAAGTGTTTCGAGCGGCCGGCGCGGTGAAAGCGTCCAGCGAATTGGTCAGAACCAGCTTGGGGGTCGGGCGCCCTGAAGCCGAAGGCGGCACGGCGCTATTTTGCGCCAAGACCATCGGCAGGAGCCACATCCATAGGGAAGCAATCAACAACCTCATGAAGGGATAAGACTAACCCCCAGCCTCCGCGAAAACCAGCCCGGAACCCACCGTCGGCATCTCTGGAATGGTGCGGTCTGGCAATCTCGGGATTCTCAGGCCGGTTTTTCGGTGTCGGTGAAATGCCCTGGTTAGTTGCGGATCGGCTGCGGTGATGCCCCGTTTCAATGTTTGAAACCCAGCCGGTCCAGCCCTGTTTGGACCTCGGGGCAGGACATGAAGAGGCGCCAGAGCAGGGCGGTGCGATGGTTTTCCATCATGACCACGATGGGGCCCTGGTCGATGGCAAGGTACCAAGGTTTGCACCATCGATGATGGAGGCTGAAGCCGTCGTAGAAGCCGTAAGGGCCGTAAATCCAATGGCCGAGGTCGTCGTGGAAATGGCGGAGCGCCCGCAGGCTTTCCCTCGGGGTGTGCGGGAAGGACGACAAAGCCGCTGTGGGCGAAATAACACCGAGGTCTTCGCCCGGGCGGTGGGCCGCGTAGAACCCCACCGAGTATCCGGCGGTCAAACCCCAGCACTGGGGGCCGTAGCCGCGGTACCCCATCGGGTTTTCGATGCAGTGCTGCCGGTTGATTTGCGTGTGCTCCACGTTGTGCCGCCAGTAGTCGGCGTAGCGGTCACGGAGTCTGCGCGGGTCGAGTCCCAGGAAAGAATAGTGCGACCAGAACAAGGGGCCGCCAGACCGGGTAACCCCCTGATGATTAAGCTCCAAATGCGGCGCCGTTTTTTTTGGATCGATGTTGTTCTTAATGCGCCCGCCGCGAGCCCAGCCCTCGTGGTAGGCTGCCGCGGGGATGGGGTGGGTTGGGGACGAGGCCGCCAGCACGTAGGTGATCAGGCATTCGTTGTAGCCCTCGATCGGAAAGTTCATGGCCCAGCCCTGGGTGGGCGACCAATGCCAGTAGAGGACGTTCTGGCCGCCGCGTTGATACCAGTCCCATTCCACGGCGCGCCAGAGGCGGTCGATGCGTTCAGCCAAGGCTTGTTCCGCAGGAGAACCGTCGCGGAAGTATTGCCGCACACAGAGCAGGCCTTGGATCAGGAAGGATGTCTCGACCAAGTCCCCGCCATTGTCGTTGGGGCTGAAGGGTTTAACCCGGCCGGTGGGGCCTTCCATCCAGTGGGGCCAGGCTCCGTGGAACCGCTCAGCCTTCTCCAAGAACCCCACGATGCGCTTCAGGCGCTCGGCCCCCTCGGCCCGCGTTATGAACCCGCGCTCGATGCCCACCAGCAGGCCCATCACGCCGAAGCCCGTGCCCCCGGAAGTGACGATGTGCGCGTCGTGGTCGGGGTAGTCGCCGTCGACATGGAAGCGTTCGCGCGCGGCACCGGAGTGGGGTTCGGCACCATCCCAGAAGTAGCGGAAGGTGCGGTGTTGGACTTCGCGGATGAGGGCGCTATCGCTCAGGCGCTTCGGCGTGATGGGCTCCGGTCGCTGCGATGCAGCCCACGCAGTGGTCGCTATGGGACCCATGCCGGCACCCAACGCGAGGGCGACGAGCCGGAACAGAAGGGTGCGGAGCATGGCGTGTCGGGACAGGACGGGTCGGAGCGAGACGAGAAAACCGCTAACGGGCTATCCCGCTGGAATGCCCGAATTCCAGCGAGAGAGCCGATCAATGAGCCGTGGCCGTGGCCGGTTTCGACCAGCTGTCCTGGGCCTTCTTCAGCTGCTTGGCACTGAGACCAAAAGCCTTCAATACTCCGGTGGCCATCATGCGATTGCCTCCGGGATTCATGTGCACGCCGTCGCTCGTGAGCAGGTTGCCCTTGTGATCCGGGCCGGCCTTCGTGATGGCGGCTTGCATGTCGGCATTCAGGTCGGCCAACCGGCACTTCTTCTTCTTGGCCAGATCGCGGAGGAAGTCGTTGTAGGTGGCGAGCTTCTGGTTGTTGGAGTTGGGCGCATCCTCGCCGATCATGGTGGATGTCAGGATCATCACCTTCACACCGGCGGCCTGACTCTTCTCCACAATTTCAGTGATGTTCTTCTTGTAGGCGTCCAGCGGGATGCCGTTGGCCCCGTGCCACACGTCGTTGACGCCGCAGCTCAAGGTCATCCAGTCGGGTTTCTTGCTCAAGACATCACGATCGAGCCGCTCGAGCATTTGGTTGGACTTGTGACCGCTGATGCCCGCCGGAACCGCAGTGGCCTGAATACCGTTGGCCTCGAGGCCACGGATCACCAGCGTCACATAGCCCTGGGGCTCAGCACCGGCCTGTGTGATCGAATCTCCCATAAAGCCGATCTTCTGGCCCTCTTTGACGGCAATGGAGGCGGCTTCGATAGGGCGGTTGACGAGTGTCGTCAGCAGGACAGCCGACGTCAGCGTGGCGACCATCCCAGAGAGGCGTTGAAGGGGCAAAAGGCTCATGGAGGCCAATAGGATGCTCCCGGCTGCAATGGGGGTCACGCGGGTTTTCAGAACTTCCGCTCGACCAAGTCCTTTGCTCGTGATTTGACCCCGGGGACTGCTTGGCAGCACTTTCTGCGTCACATGACAGCACTGGAATCGGAGATCTTGGAGGCGTTGATCCGCTTGGAGAACGCGGCGACCGGGGGGGCGACCGGGCAACGGGAAAGTGTGCTGCCCTTCGTGCAGCGTCTGACCGAGCTGACCCGCTCGTTGCCTCCGGAAACGTCGCCCGACTTGCTGCATTACCTCCACAAGCGCAGTTATGAGAAAGCCCGGTTCTGGCTTCAGGGGCGCGATGCGGAGAACGCCGCCGGCAATTGCGGTCACGTGTGAGTTTCCTCTCGAGCCGCCATCTCCATGAACCCTGCTGATACGATCGCAGCCGTGGCCACGCCCCCCGGCACTGGAGGGTTGGCCGTACTGCGTCTTTCGGGAAGGGAGGCCCTCAACGTGGCCGACCGATGCCTGCGGTCGGTCGGCGATCGATTGCCGTCCTCGTTCACGCCACGGATGGCGGTTTTCGGTGAAGTGCACCGTCATGGGCTTCGCGTGGATGAGGTCGTGATCACGGTGTTTCGGGGCCCGAAATCGTTCACGGGCGAAGACACCGTTGAAGTGGCTTGTCATGGGGGCGTCTTGGTGACGCGTCGGGTCTTGGAGGCGCTCTTGGCCGCGGGAGCCCGACCCGCGGAACCCGGCGAGTTCACCGCCCGTGCCTTCCTCAATGGTCGCATGGACCTGGCCCAAGCCGAGGCCGTCGCTGACCTAATTCACGCTCAGACCGACCGTGCCTTGGGCACCGCGCATGCTCAGTTGGCCGGAGCGTTGTCGCGCCGCATCGAAGGCCTGCGCGATTCCCTAATGGGCGTTCTCGCGCACATCGAGGCCCATATTGACTTTCCGGATGAGGACATCTCCCCGGACACCACCGCCGTGCTGACAACGAAGCTCGTGTCGTCACTGGATGGAATCGACGCGTTGTTGCGCACCGCGCGCGAGGGGCGTTTCTTGCGGCAAGGGGTTCGCACGGCCTTGGTGGGGCGACCCAATGCGGGCAAGTCTTCGTTGCTCAATCGCTTGTTGGGACATGAGCGAGCGATCGTCTCACCGGTGGCAGGCACAACCCGGGACACCTTGGAGGAAGTGGCCCAGGTTCGGGGCATTCCGCTGGTCCTGGTGGAGACGGCCGGCCTTCGGGAATCCGAGGATGCGGTGGAACGGGAAGGAATCCGACGGAGTCGCGAGGCGGCCGCGGAGGCGGAGTTGATCTTGCACATCGTGGATGCCTCAGTGCCGTGGTCCGTCGAGGAGGATGCGCTGGTGGAGGCGTGGGCCGGCAAAGTCCGGATTTGCGTTTCCAACAAGTGTGATTTGCCTGGGGCACAGGGTCATCCGGGCTCGGTGCCGGTGAGTTGCCGGACCGGAGTTGGCTTAGACGACTTGGAGTTGGTCATCGAAGAACAACTCATCTCCGGAGGCATCGGTGGCAGCGGAGACGAGGGAGTGGCCATTGGAGTCCGCCATCAGCGCGCGCTGGAGCGGGCTCGGGAGGCGGTGCTCCAGACCTGTTCCGGGCTTGAGAACCAACAGACCCTGGAGTTGGTGGCCTTCGAGCTGCGGGTGGCGTTGACGGCCTTGGGTGAGGTGGTGGGCAAGACCTCCGTTGACGATTTGTTGGACTCCATCTTCAGCCAGTTCTGCCTCGGCAAGTGAGGGGCTACCGCGGGGTGTCGAAGGAATGGGGTGGGTGCGCCGGGCAAGTTTTGTCCGCCTCCCGACAAGCCGGGGCGAGCCCTGAAAGCCGGGTTCGGGGAGTTTGAATTCAGCGATTCCTGTCGGCAGATCTTTTGGTGGCAAAGACCATGGGTTCCACACGAGGTCCCGACTGGGCGCACAACACGGAACCATCATGCACTCCCTCCTGAACCATCCCCTCGTCGTTGATTTTCCCGAGCACAAGGAAACCATTCAGGCGCTGAAGTTGAGCAACGCCCACTTCAAGCATCTCCTCGACCAATACCAAGCAGTGGATGAGGAAATCGTGCGCATTGAAACCGAGTTGGAGGCGGCCTCGGACGAGCGCACGGAGCAATTGAAGCGCCGTCGCCTCCATCTCAAGGACGACTTGATGGCGATGATTCTGAAGAACGAGCCCCTCTCCCACTGAACACGCCCTTCAGCGGAAGGGGTTCGGGCGGGCGCTCCTAGCGGGGTGCCCGCTCGACAGAGGCCCAGGCATTGTAATCGGGAACGCCGCTGTTGGGGTCGGTGAGACCGCCCCGGAGCAGGACATTGCCTTCGGGCCAATGGATTTGGAGATTGCCGGAGGCGATGGGAGCGATGAACACGCTGCCATCGTAGTGGCCCGTCGCATTCTTCAGACGAACCCGATCGCCGGTCACCAATCCCATCCGGTCGGCATCCTCGTCGCTCATGAACACAGCGTCGCGCGGAGCACCGGTCAAGGGATCGATTTCGGCGTAGATCAGCGAATTGAACTGCTTGCCGCGGCGGGTGCTCACCATGAAGCGGTCAGATCCTGAGCTCGGGCACTGGCCTGAAGTTCCGCAACCGGAGTCGACCTCGACCACCGCCGAAGTCGGCACCGCGATGGCCTTGAACCGGGCCCGGCCATCCGGCGTGCCAAAGGCCCCATCTTCGCACAGCCGGGGACCGCCGTATTGGACAGCATCGCCGGTTTTGCGCAGATGCTGGCATCCCTCGTAAAAGGGAACCACCCGGGCGATTTCTTCGCGCAAGGCCCAGCCGTCCTTGCCACCCAACAAGGCCGCGCGCTCTGGCCATACCGCGGCCGCGACATCGCGCAAGATTTTCCATTCGGCCCGAGCTTCACCCACCTGGCGCGGGATCTCCGGACTGAAGGCGATGCGTCGCTCTGTGGTCGTTTCGATGCCGCCATCGTCCTGCTCGTAGCGGGTCTTGCCTGGCAGCAGCAAGACCGCCTCGCGTGCGGGCAAGAGCATCTGGTCGGCCAGGAGAATGTCTTGGTGCACCCGGATGGGCACCGCCTCCAACGCTCGGGCCACGCGATCGGGATCGGGTAGGGTGCGCAAGAAATTGCCACCCACATTGTAGAAAACCTCCAACTGGCCCGCCTCACAGGCTTCGACCATTTCCACGGCGGTCATGCCGGGCTCTGCGGGCACGGTGAATCCATATTCCCGGGACAACTCGGCCGCATTGGCCGCAGTCAGTGGTTTGCCCCCGGGTAGCGCCGTCGAATAGCATCCCATTTCGGCTCCACCCTGAACCGAACTGTGACCCCGGATCGGCATCAATCCGGTTTTTTCACGCCCCACATAACCCATGGCCAAGCCCAGATTGAGGACCGCACTGACCGCATCGCCCCCGTAGCTGTGCTGCGTGATGCCCATGCTCCAGACGAAGACGGCGCGCGGGGACCGGTGCAGCAGTTCAGCGAATTCCTCCATGGAAGACCTCGGCAGTCCGGCCGAGCGCTCCAGGTCGTCGAAGGTCATCGCAGCCAACGACGTTTTCAGTGCGGCGAAATCGCTGGTGTGCTTCTCGATGAACTCTTGGTTCACCCATCCGCGGTCGATCAGGATTTTCAACACCCCGGAGATGAACGCGATGTCGCCCCCTTGCGTCACCGGAAACCACCAGTCAGCGATGGCCGTTCCGAAGAGCGCCGACTGGGCGGTGCTCGGCACCCAGTAGCGTTTCATTCCGGGTTCGAGGTAGGGGTTGACCAAGGCCACCTTCGTTCCGAGTTCCTTGGCCTCGTGGAGGTATTTGGTGGTGACCGGCTGATCGTTGGCCGGATTGGATCCCCAGAAGACGATGAGATCCGTGCCGTACCAGTCTTTGTAGGAACAGGTCGAGGCAGCATACCCCAACGCGTGCTTCATGGCCCCGGAGCTAGGCGCGTGGCAAAGTCGGGCGGCGTTGTCGACGTGCGGAGTGCCGAGGAACCTCGCGGCCTTTTGGGCCATATAATAAACCTCGTTGGTGACGCCCCGAGCCGTGACGAAGAAGGCCAGTTTCCGAGGATCGATGCCTCGGATCCGGGTTCCCAACCGCTCCAGGGCTGCTTCCCAGGAGATGGGCTGGAACCCGGGTTGTCCGGCTTCCCGGATCATGGGGCAGGGGAGGCGGCCGAGTTCCCGCAGTTGCGCATTCGACTTTCCCTGAAGGGTCGACACATCCGCCAAGAGGCTCGGGTCGAAGGCGGGCATCGTGTTGAGCCGCAACAGGTTGAGCCGGGTCATGCAGAGGTGCGGGCCCTGGATGGTCCAGTCATGCAAGCCCGCCACACCCAAAGCGCAGCCGTCGCAGACCCCGCGCGTGACCACCTTCCAGGCGTAGCCAAGGTTGTCCCGATTGCGCCAGACGATGTCGGCCATGTCGCGAAAGTGCTTGGGCTTGGTCTGCCCCAGCCCTAGCGGCACAGCATTGCGCAAATGCTCCGCCCAGGAGCGCGTGACCCGGTGTGACATGGCCAGAAGTCTGGGCCTACCAGCGGCGCTCGGGCAACGGTGGTTTCACTGGAGGTTTGCCTGCCAATGCCGGCCACGGCTCCAACTCCGGGCCGGCGTTGCCGATGGGTTCAACGTTCAGTCGCCTCAAATTCGCAAAGAACGGGGCGGTGATCCGAGGCGACTCCCCAGTCCGGCAGCGTTGGCAAGTAGCTCCCCTCGCGGCGCCATTCACGGGCCATTCCGGTGCTCAGCAAGATGTAGTCGAGGCGGCTGTAGGTGTCTTCCTTGCCGTAGAAATGAGTCCAGCTCACATGACGTGGATCCCACCGGGGATTCTCGGAGGCCGCCTGGTCGCCATTGCGCTCCACCGGGCGGGTGTCGAAGAGGGATCGATTGCCGGACCGGCCCAATAGCGCCTTCAGGGCGGGGCTGTCCTTGGTGTCGTTGAAGTCACCACACACCAACACATTGGCTTTGGGGTCAGCGCCGAGTCGGGTTTCCACCAGGCGTCGCAGGGCCCGCGCTTCTTGCTCACGCATCTCG
>JARXAF010000157.1 GCA_029865985.1 Verrucomicrobiota bacterium | reverse complement strand
CGCATTGGTCACGGCCAAGTCCGGCAACCCTTCGTAGATGTCGTACGACACGTTGTTGGTCGTCCAACCAGGGTTGTTCAGGCGCGCATTGCCGAAGAGGACGATGCCACCCCACAAACCACGGGTCGGGAAGGGCAAGTCGCCCGAATCGGTCACATCATCGGCCACCGCCGTGAAGATAATCGGACGGGCCGCCGTGCCGTTGGCGTTGAGCTTGCCACCAGCGCAGACAAACAAGCAGCCGAAGTCGTTGGCTGCACTGGTCGAAGTCCCAGTACCAGAAGCACCCTTCACCACCGTGCCCGCTTCGATGTTCAACACCGCATTGCTCATCACGTAGGTGAAACCCGTCAGGATGTACGTGTTTGTCGCCACCCAGTTGTGGTTGCCGTACAGATATCCGGTGACCTGATTGGTTTCGCCTCGGACCTTGGTGCCGATCAGCGCGGAAGTAAGCGTGATCCAAAGGATCAGCCATGCTGGAAGACGACGAGTTTTCATGATTTGTGGTCTTAGGAGCCCCTTTTTTGATGCAAACGGGGTTCTTTAAGAACGCCAATCTTTAGTGGCCCATGTGACAACTGTATGACGCTTGGATGTTTTTCCCGTAAAGACCGGGGAACCCCAATTTTGCTCCAGCCACATTTCCTAAAGCGGAGATCCCACGAGATTCGCGTCAGGCATCAAACAGGATTCGCTCCGGAAAACTTTGGGTGACGCAGCGTTTCCTGCTTGGACTGACCCAGCCCTCCCGTTAGCAGACTGGGGATCAATCCTTCGTCACCACGAAGCCGGTCGGTGCCATGAAATACAACGCCATCTGGATTTCAGATCTCCATCTCGGGAGCAGGCATAGCCAGACCGAGCTTCTATTGGAGTTCCTACACAACCATGAGTGTCGGCACTTGTACCTTGTCGGGGACATCATCGACGGATGGGAACTGCGACGGCGATGGCTTTGGAGCAGTGAAGCCAACACGGTGATCCAGAAAATCCTGCGGATGAACCGGAAACAGACCCGGATCACCTATGTATTCGGCAATCATGACGAGTTCATGCAGCAGTTCCTGGGTTTGAATCTGGGTGGAGTGCGCCTCGTGGAACGAGCCATCCACGAGGGTATCGACGGGCGACGCTATTTGGTATTGCACGGGCACCAACTGGACGGACTGGTTCTTTTCAATCGACTGCTCGAGCGTGTGGGTTCCCGGCTTTATGACTGGATTCTGGAATTCAACCTGCATTTGAACCGACTCCGTCGACGGTTAGGCTTCGGATACTGGTCCGTCGCCGCCTACCTGAAGTTTCAGGCCAAGGGAGCTGTTCGATACGTCACCCAGTATGAAGAAGCCATGGTGCGTATGGCCCGACAAGCCGGGGTCGAAGGGGTTATTTGCGGTCACATTCACCGAGCGGAAATCCGGACGGTTCAGGGTTTCGAGTATCTGAACTGCGGCGACTGGGTGGAGAGTTGCACCGCATTGGCGGAGGATTTCGAAGGCAACATCCACCTGCTGAAACTCCAACAATCTGGTGTTCGCTCTCTGGGAGCCCCTGCGATGCCCAAGGATGCAGGTCCCGCCCGCTCAAAGATGATCACGATGGAACGTTCACCCAGCCGTCTGGTCACGGACGACAAGAAGCTACAATCGGAGACTGCTTCGGCCGCATTGCCAGGATTCTAGCGATTCAGCCGCGCTATCGGCCTTTATCGAGCGTTTCACCCATCCCGAACGTATCCACGTTCTCGCATTCTGGCCCTGATTGCAGAAGCAGCGCCTCGGATGACCCAAAAATAGATCGCTCCCGGAACCCGCGATTCAGAAACGCAGAGCGACCCCGGGGATTGATGTACACGACCCAAACTGGGTGGTGGGTCGCATGTTGTTCGAGTCGTTGAACAACCCGCTCCAAGGTCAAACCAACGAACGGGTTGTAAAGAAAAGCAACCAGCGGACCCTCCGGGGGCTGATATCGCGTGGCGTCCATGACGTGGATCTGGACATCCACTCCAGGATTGCGCTGCCGCATCACCGCCAAGTTGCGATCTGCCAAGGCCGCGAGCTCTCGGGAGACCTCGACCCCAACGAGCCTTCGAAATCCGGATAGAATTCCCACCGCCAGTCCGCGGGCCTTGCCGCAGCCGTAGTCCACAAACGTCGCTTTGGAACGCGTTTCCATCGGCAGCATTTCGAGGATACGCAGGGCCAAACGGGGATCGACCCCTTGGTACTGGACCGCGTCTGCGATACGGAATGTGGGATCATCGACCCCATCCGAGACCTCTCGCGGCAGGAACGCCGCCAAACCATGACGGCGATCAAAGACCACTTCAGAGGCTACCTGGCCCACTCCAGCAGCAAAACCCTGTTGGCGCACCGCAGAGAAGGCCATGGAGGCATATTTACCGATGACCTCTGAGCGCCGTCTCCATGCATCGCTGATCATGTTTGACACAATCCACCGCCCAAATGTCCAACAGGCTTCAGCAGCGTGACATTTTCGAGTCAATGGCCCGGCGGCGTTGCCGTATTCGCTGACAGCAGGTTAACGTGCGAACTGATCGATTGCATGAGAACGCTGGCCAACTGGACGACCGAAACCCTCTTCAAGTACGTCCACGGAAATTACCTCGTCTACAACACATGTTGGGAGGATCCCCGGCTCGACCGGGAGGTGCTCGAACTGGGCGGCGACGATGAACTGGTGTTGATCACTTCGGCCGGGTGCAACGCGCTCGACTACGCACTCGACGGACCTCGGCGCATTCATGCCGTGGACATGAACTTCCGTCAGAATGCCCTGCTGGAACTCAAGCTGGCAGGAATTCGCAATCTGGATCACGACCAGTTTTTTGCAGTATTCGGTGATGGTGGCACTCCGGATTTTCCCGGCTGGTACCACCAACGGCTTCGCCGCGATCTACCCCTTTCAGCCCAGCAGTATTGGGACGATCGAACACACTTCTTTGCGCGACGCAAACCTTCGGACTCGTTCTACCACCGCGGGACGACCGGGCTGTTTGCCCAATCGATGATGCGCTATTTCCGTCTGGCCGGTGTCCTCGATGATTTGCGCAGTTTGTTCTCGGCCACATCTCTGGAGGAACAGCGGGCGATCTACTTTGGCCGGGTCCGCGAGAAGTTCTGGAGACCCTCCATCCGCCGTGCCCTGCGCACCGATCTGGCCCTCAGTTTGTTGGGGGTTCCCGCAGCGCAGAAGGATCACCTTGAGAAGACCTGTGGTCAGGACATCGCCGCCTTCATGGAACAATGCGTGGAGACGGTTTGCACCCAACTGCCCGCGACCGACAACTACTTCTGGCGCCTCTACCTTTTTGGCCGATACACCCGTGAATGCTGCCCGGAATACCTCCGCGAACCGAGCTTTCGCCGCCTGAAGGAGGGTTTGGCCGATCGCATTGAAACCCACACTAACAGTGTCACGGGATTCCTCCGTCAGCATCCCCGCACCTTGTCGCGATTTGTGCTCCTGGACCACATGGACTGGCTGAGCCACCGCCATCCCGAGGCCTTGGCTGAGGAGTGGCAGGCGATTGTAGATCGGGCCAGCAAGGACGCGCGCATTTTGTGGCGATCCGGCGGTGTCAGTGCGGATTTTGTTGATCCCCTTCAGGTTCGTTACCGAGGCAGCAACATTCGAGTGGGAGAATTGATCCGCTACGATCGGGCGCGAGCCGCCGACTGCCACCAACGGGATCGGGTCCACACCTATGGCAGCTTCCACATCGCGCACCTCGCCGCCTGAACATCAGGCAAAGGTGCTGTGGGCCGATGAGGCTTCCCAGGCCATTCGCGGCAGCGACTGTGGCGCTCCCGCGTATTGGCGCCGTGTAGTCAGCGATTCGTTCCGGCCGGCGGTGAATTTGAGTGGGCAGGCGGGCTGGTTGAGCCATGGGGATTTTGGATATCCCATGACGGTGCATGATCGACGACGCACCGATTCCTATCCGGTGTCGTTGATGACGCAGTATCTCGACTATCCTCGCGCTGAATTGGATCTCCTTTCCAGCGGAGCGCTTCGCTGGGCCGCGCGCTTCGGACTGCTGGCCTTCGAAACCCTTCTACGCGGTGCCGAGGCTGAGAAGACTGTTCAATGGAACAGTTGGATGTTTTCCACCAATCCCGTGCCGGAGGGCCTCGTGGATTCAATTGGTGCTGTCACCGCTAGATTGGCCCAAACATTCCCCGACCATGCGGTTGTCCTGAGGAATGTGGATGAAGTGGGCGCCCCCGGGTTGGGCGAACAATTGATCCAGAACGGGTATCGGCTCCTGACCAGCCGGATTGTTTACTGCTTCGACGCACGCACCCACCCGTGGAAAGCGACTTCAACCCTGCGCCGTGATTTGAAGGAATTTGCCAGCGACAACCGTTATCAATGGGTCAGTCCATTGGAAATCCTGCCCAGCGACGCGGGCCGCATCGCCGAACTGTACCGGATGCTTTATCTCGAGAAACACTCACGCCTGAATCCCCAGTACGACGAGACGTTCGTTCGCGCGGCGATTCGGGACCATTGGTTGGAATTCCATGGTTTGCGGGACCGCTCAGGCCAACTGGTGGGCATCTTTGGTTTCTTCACCCTCGACAGCCGTCTGACGACTGTTCCTTTCATCGGCTACGACACTTCCCTGCCCGCAGAAACAGGACTTTACCGACGCCTCTTCACCGGCATCCACCGGGAGGTCAATGAACGGCGGCAACTCCTCAACTACAGCTCAGGCGCGGGTGATTTCAAACGACGCCGCGGTGGAGTGGCATCGGTGGAATGCAATGCTATTTACGACCGCCACCTGCCAGCTCGGAGGCGCATGGCCTTCCGCATCGCAGCCGTATTGCTCAATCGCTTGGCGCGGCCCTGGCTGGAGGACAGCGGCCTGTAGGTGGAACGCCCGCCATTCGGACCCGCTGAATGGCAATTCTGAAACATCCGTCCCAATGCGGTAACCTGAGGGTCACCCAGCTTTTTAGGATCCGACGCATTGAGGTAACAAAACCAATACATCATGGGTTGATGGTCCTGAATCGAAGGTTTTGGTTAGTGCTGAGTTGCTATTGGACGACTCTCGTCATCCTGACCGGGTGGGTGAACGTCTCAGCCACAGACTCTGCCGCTCCGCGGCGTCCGCGAGCCACGGCCAGCACTAATCGTCCCATCTCGGCAAAAACCCTGGCCCGAAACCACCCCACAGAAGCACTGAAGTCTTGGCTCAGCCAAGTGCCTGCGGCCCCGGAAGGTGTCTCCGACCTGCAATTCAACGAGTTCTTCAAAAACCCGGTCGGCCCCAAGGGCTTGGAATTGACACCGCGCCTTTTGGAGTTGTCCGGCAAACGGGTGCGAATCCTGGGATATCAGGTCAAACAGAGCCGCCCCACTCCCTGGACCATGATGCTGGCACCCATGCCTTTGGTCAGCAATGAGGTCGAGTTTGGTTTGGCCGAAGACCTTCCGCCCAATGTTGTCCGGGTCTTTTTGCCTCGGAGCCACCAACCGTTGACACCTCATTCGTCAGGTTTGTTTTTGCTGACGGGTCTTCTGGAGGTCGGTAGCCGCGAAGAGCCGGATGGACGACATTCTCTGGTCCGGCTCCATCTGGACCGCGACGCATCTGCAACGCCCATTGCTCCGCCCAGCGGCGCGAGCAATGCCGAACCCGCCAAACCCCTTTCTGCGTTGGAAAACCTTCCGCGCTGAAACCATGTCCGCTGTTGGGCGGACGTGCGTGCTCATCCCTCAAACCCACAACCTCATGAAGAACTCCCTGACCCGACTGATAAGTTCGCTGGGCCTCTGCGCAGCCAGCCTATGCACCTTCGGAACCGCCTCGGCCGACCCGACGGTTTCCCGACTCACCCCGCCAAGCGCCTTGTTCAACTTTGGCGACGCAACCCCTCCCATCATCGCCCGGTTCTTCGCCGGTCAGCGCTTTGATCTTGCGGCCACGGTTCGTCCGGATGCCGGAACCACCATCACCAGCGCGATTTTTCGCGTGGACGGCACCCAAGTGAGCGACGCTTCGCTGACCCTGACCAAGGCTGACAAGGTCACTGTGACCAACAGCGTCCAGGTGGCGTTCCGGGCCTACTCCACAATCAAGCCGGGTATCCACACCTTCAGCGTCGTGGCCAACCAGTCGGACGGCAAGACCGTCGAGGCCACCGGAAACTTCGAGGTGATCGCCGCCCTCCCCCAGGGTCGCAAAGCCAAGAATGTGATCTATATGATCGGCGACGGTTTCGGCATCGCCCACCGCACGGCTGCGCGCATCATCAGCCAAGGAGTCCAGCTCGGTAAGGCCAATGCCAAGATGGCCATCGACGCGATGCCCTATACGGCCCTCGCCCAGACCCATTCGCTCAACTCCATCGTCACCGACTCCGCGCCGGGTGCCCATTGCTACTCGACTGGAAACAAGGCCAACAACAACGAGGAAGGTGTCTTCCCCGACGACACCGCTGCCGCCTTCGACAATCCCCGCATCGAATACCTCGGCTCCTACCTACTGCGCACCTCCGGCAAGACACTGGGCATCGTCACCACAGCCGACGTGTTCGACGCCACTCCGGCAGCCTTCGCCGTCCACACCTCCAACCGTGGCGCCGGCACCGGCATCTGCGATCAATACCTCGACGAGGGTGTGACCAACCGCGGTCTCCGCGTGCTGATGGGCGGCGGACGCAAATGGTTCTTGGGCGCCGGCACCAACGGCTCGGTTCGTGCCACTTCCAGTGATTATGCATTGCCCGCCGACATTGCTTCCCGGTGGGGAGTGCCCGCCGGTGCGGTCGACGCCAACCGCGACTTGCTCGGTGACTTCATCAAGGCCGGTTTCTCCTACGCGCCAGACAAAACCTCGCTCGACCTCCTGCCGTCCAACACCACCCGCCTGCTGGGTCTGTTCTCATTCTCCAACATGAACGTGGCCAAGGACAAGATCGACAAGCGCCGCGGCGCCTCGACCGTCGTCGATGACTTCGGTTTCCCCGACCAACCCATGCTCGACGAAATGACCGCGAAGGCCCTGCAAGTGCTCTCGAAGAACAAAAATGGATTCACCCTGATGGTGGAAGCGGCCTCGATTGACAAGCAGGCCCACGCCATGGACACCGAGCGCTGGCTTCTCGACACCCTGGAGTTCGACCGCGCCGTCGCGACCGCCCGCGCCTTCGGAGCCACCGATCCCGACACCTTGGTGATCGTGTGCGCCGACCACGAGTGCGCTGGTGTCAACATCATCGGTGCCTCCAAAGTAACCAACGCCAAGCTCACCGAACTGTCCCAAGGCATCGGCAACACCAACAACGCGATTCGCGAGGCCGTGGTGGGTGTCTATGAGGGCGCCGGTTTCCCGGTCTACACGATGGCGGATGACGGCTATCCGACCACCACCGATCCGGACAACAAGATGCTCATCGGCTACGCCGGCAACGCCGACCGCTACGAAAACTGGCTGACCAATCCGCTGCCGCTGCAGGACAGCCAG
>JARXAF010000126.1 GCA_029865985.1 Verrucomicrobiota bacterium | reverse complement strand
GGAAAACTTTAAAGATCAAAAAGCCGACCTCTTCATCGGTCGAAACCCCCTCCCAAGCAAGCCGTTTTCCGCCTTTTTGCTGAGGACCTGTTGCCTCAAAACTTTTGATACCCTATGGGATTGGGTTGTCGGTAGGGGATGATCTGGAACGTAGCCGAAGAACTGTTGCTGCGATTGCGGCAGCGGCACATGGGACGCAGTCGCGGGGGGCACAAACGGATGATCGACGTTGCTGCGGCGAGACAGCCCACGCCGACCCATGCCAGCCCCGTTGGAAATCCAACCAACTCGCTCCGACGGGTTCAGTCACTCCGCCTCACCCATCTCAGCTCACGATCGGTTGGATCACATTGCCATGCACGTCGGTGAGACGGTAGTCGCGCCCCTGAAAACGGAAGGTCAACCGCTCGTGATGGATGCCCAATTGGTGGAGCGCCGTGGCCTGGAGGTCGTGCACATGCACCGGGTTCTCGGCGACGTTGTAGCCGAAATCATCGGTCTGGCCGTAACTCATGCCACCGCGGATGCCACCGCCCGCCATCCATACCGAGAAACACCGGGGGTGATGATCCCGCCCGTAGTCGGTGGCCGTGAGCTTGCCTTGCGAATAGTTGGTTCGCCCGAACTCGCCGCCCCAGATCACCAGAGTGTCATCCAGCATGCCGCGCTGCTTGAGATCGGTGATCAGCGCATAGGAAGCGCGATCGACGTCGCCGCACTGCCGCCGGATGCCACCGGGCAGGCCTCCATGCTGATCCCAGCCCGGATGATAAAGCTGGATGAACCGCACATCGCGCTCGGCCAGACGCCGCGCCAACAAGCAGTTCGCCGCGAAGGTTCCCGGGTTCTTCGCCTCCGGCCCGTAGAGTTCAAAGACACTCTCCGGCTCGCCCGACAAGTTCATCACATCGGGCACGCTGGTCTGCATGCGAAAGGCCATTTCGTACTGGGCCACCCGGGCGTTGATCTCCGGATCGCCCAGGTCCCGGAACTGCAAATGCTCCATCTCGGCCCAACGGTCGAGCAACCGGCGCCGGCTCTCCCCGGAGACCCCGTCGGGATTTTGGAGGTACAGCACCGGATCCTTCCCCGATCGGAACAACACGCCTTGATGCTGGCTCGGCAAAAACCCATTGCCCCAAAGGCGCGAGTACAACGGTTGGTCGATGCGGTCCTTGGAAATCAGAACCACGAAGGCCGGAAGATTCTGATTGGCCGAACCCAACCCGTAGCTGAGCCAGGAACCGAAACTCGGCCGACCTGCGATCTGGGACCCGGTCTGAAAGAAGGTGATGGCCGGATCATGGTTGATGGCCTCGGTGTGCAGCGAACGGATGACGCACAAGTCGTCGGCGACCTTGGCCGTCCAGGGCAACAACTCGCTGATCCAAGTCCCCGCCTGGCCGTGACGGGCAAATTTGAAGACCGACCCCGCCATCGGCAGCGTCGCCTGCTGGGCCGACATCCCGGTCAGTCGCTGCCCCATGCGCACACTGGCCGGAAGATCCTCTCCGGTCCGCTTCACCAACTCGGGCTTGTAGTCGAAGGTCTCCAACTGCGACGGACCGCCGCTCATGAAGAGGTAGATCACCCGCTTGGCCTTGGGCGCCATGTGCCCGGCCGGCAAGATGCCAGAAAAAGGGCCAACCGCTCCGGATCGGGCTTCGCCAGCCATCAAGCCGCCAAGGGCCGCTCCTCCCAGGCCCAGACCAAAGCGACCGAAGAAATCGCGGCGGTTCATGCGGAAATCAACTTGAGAGCAGTTCATGGTGATTGGAGTTCAGAACGGTGGGAGTTGTGTTTCCGAGCCTTCATCGGCGCATAACGGCTTCATCATGGTTGAAGAGCAGCTGAGCCAAGACGGTCGCCGCCGCCAACTGGGCCGGCGAATGCTCTCCCAGCACGGGTTTTTCGCCCACTTTCAGGAGACGTTCGGCCGCAGCGATGTCTTTCTGGAAATGAGCCACCTGCTCGTCGAGCAGGCGCATCATCACCGACACCTCATCCTTCGAGGGCCGGCGACCGGTCACCAACGCAAAGGCATACCGGACCCGCTGCTCCGACCCCACGCCCCCTTCGCGGAGCATCCGCCCGGCCACATGGCGGCAGGCTTCAACCATCTGAGGATCATTCAAGAGAACCAAGGCCTGCAGTGGCGTGCTGGTGGCCTGCCGACGCACGACGCAGTAGCTGCGATCAGCCGCGTCGAGCGTCATCATGGAGGGAGGCGGCACGGTGCGCTTCCAGTAGGTGTAAAGGCTGCGCCGATACAAATCGTCACCTTTGCCCATCTGGTAGTGCCCGCCGCCCATGGTCATCTCCCACAACCCGTCGGGATGGTACGGCTTCACGCTCGGCCCACCGATCTTGTCCACCATCAACCCGCTGACCATCAGCGCCTGATCCCGCAGCATCTCCGCGGAAAGCCGCCGCGCCGGACCCCGGGCCAGCATCCGATTGTCGGGATCGACCGACCATTCCTTCGGCTTCACATTCGAAGTCTGGCGATAAGTATCGGAGGTGACGATCAGGCGTTGGAGATCCTGAAGATTCCATGGCCGGATCCCCAGCGACTCGTCACCCCTCACAAAGGTCACAGCCAACCAATCCAGCAACTCCCGATGGGTTGGAGAAGCTCCCTGCAGTCCGAAATTGTCGGAAGTCTCCACCAGACCTTTGCCGAAGAACTGCTGCCAAACCCGATTGACTGTGACGCGCCCCATCAGCGGATGGGAAGGATCGAGCAACCATTGGGAAAGGCCCAAGCGATTGCGTGGGGCGCCGGCCGGAAGCCGCCCGATCGCAGCCGGGGTTTCCATGGTCACCGCTTCCCCGAGTTGATCGTAGGCACCGCGCCGCAGGACATGAGCCGGCTTCGGGGTCGACATTTCCTCCATGACCATGATGTCCGGAATCGAGGTCACCAGAGCGTTCTCCTCCCGACGGACTTTCAAAAGCGACTCTGCCGCTTCCCGATGGGGTTGGTGCTGGGTGAGCAGGAAGTGACGAAAATGCGAGGCTTCATCGGAAGGCACTTCACGACCTGCCAGTACCGCCGCTTCCCACGGAGACAACGTCCGATCGAAGACCTGAACCTCGTCCACCTGCCCTTCCTTGAAACCAAAATCCCGCATGCGCTGACCGATGGTCAGGTTCGGCTGCCCATAAGTGATGTCTTTCCAAAGGTGATCCCGGATCACTTCGACTTCAGCCTTCCGACCATCCAGATACACCTCCAAACCCGCAGCCCGACTGGAGCCGTCGTAGGCGAAGCACACGTGAGTCCAACCCCCAATCGGGGCCTTCTGTCGGGTCTTCACCTTCAAGGAGTTGCCGGGCCACATGTGATGCAACCCCACGGCGATCTGCCCGTCTTCAAGCAAGATCTCATACCCGCGACTGCCGGCATCCATCCAGGCCGAGCTATGATGGATCACGGTTTGTCGGGGCACATGCATGGCCGGACGAATCCACAAGCTGAAGGAAAACGGATCGGCCCGGGAAAAGTGCCCGATGCCCGGCATGGAAACGCCATTTTCACCACTGAGAGACAAGGCTTGTCCCAACCGGCCCGGAACCGATTGGGGGCCCTCGAAAGGCTGCGCCTTATGGTTGCCCACCGAACTCGGGAACGCATTGGAAACCATCGAATCGAAGGAGAAATGCGCCACGGCCCCCGTGACTGCGGGAACCTTCACCGACGCCTTGGAGCGCCAGTCTTCAAAGGCCGACTTCCCGGCTTCACCCACCTCCCGAAGCCGAGCCTCCTGGGTTTTCAGTCGCGCCTGGAGATCCTTGAGCTTGGCGTCCTGCTCCGGCGTGCTCAGAAGCAGGGTCGGCACCGGCATGATGTCTCCGAAATAAACGCTCTGCCCCGACTCGTCGATGTTCTGAAAGAAAGCGAAGAGTTGGTAGTACTCCTTCTGGGAGATGGGGTCGTACTTGTGGTCATGGCAGCGGGAACACTCGAAGGTCATGCCCAAAAAGGCCGTGCCGAAGGTGTTCACGCGATCGACATTGTAGGCCACGCGATACTCCTCTTCGACAATGCCGCCCTCTTCGTTTTGGAGGTGCAGTCGATTGAAAGTGGTCGCCAAGCGCTGCTCTTGAGTGGGGTTGGGCAGGAGATCTCCCGCCAACTGCCATTGCACGAATCGATCGAACGGCAGGTGCCGGTTGAACGCACCAATCACCCAATCCCGCCACGGCCATACCGGACGGTACCGATCGGACTGGAACCCATGGGTGTCTGCGAACCGGGCCAAATCAAGCCACTCGCTGGCCATGCGCTCGCCGTATCGCGGGGAACCCATCAATCGATCCACCTCCTGAAGATAGTGTTCGGCGGTGGGTCGGCCCTCGTAGGCTACAATTTCCTGAGGAGTCGGAGGCAGCCCCGTCAAATCTAGGGACAGTCGACGCATGAGACGTCCCGGCTCAGCCGGCGGCGCCAATCGTTTTCCGGCACCCAGTTGAGCCAGAACGAAGGCGTCGATCGGATTGCCGCTCTTCCAGTTTTTGGGTTTGGGAACAGGCGGTAGCGCCGGTGGAACAAAGGACCAATGCTTTCCCCACCGCCCACCTTCGTTGATCCAGCGTTTGAGCAGACGCACCTGATCGGCCGTCAGCTTCTTTCCCGTGTCCGGAGGCGGCATCACCTCGTCCGCGTCGCTGCTGCCGAGGCGACGAATGATTTCACTTTGTTCGGATTTGCCCGGCACGATGGCCATCTTGCCACTCTTGCCGGCACCGAGGGCTCCTTCCTGAAGATCCAACCGAAGCCCACCCTTGCGACCAGTCGTCGAGGGCCCGTGGCATTGGTAGCAGTTCTCCGAAAGGATGGGTTGGATGTCCCGGGCGAAATCGATGTCGACGGCACGCAACCCGACTCCGGTCATCAGTCCGATGCACAGCGCACGCCCAAGCCACGGAATGGAAGCCATGGAGATCACGACGACGAGTGTGGAGTCCTCTTCAATGCAGGCGATGGGAATCTGTGGCCATGCCTTGCCAAAATCGCAGTGTCCCTGAAAACCAAAACGGGGGTGACAGCCCTGGCCATCACCCCCGTCTTTTGAATTTGCGGGGATTTCCCCAGGGCCCAATTACTTGGAGAAGGCCTTGTTCTGGGGATTGCCGCCGGATTGCAGGTAGGCGATCAGGTCGAGCAACTCATCCTGGTTGAGCGGATTGATCATCCCTGCCGGCATCAGAGACACCGGGTAAGGCTTGCGGCTCTTGACCTGATTGAGTGCCACCGCGGTGAACTCCTCCGGATTACGAGGATCGGCGGTCACCACGAGCTTGCCGTTTTCGACATACGCACGACCCACCAGCGAGGATCCGTCATTCAACTGAACCTCTTCGGATCCGTACTGGTCGGAAATGACCTTCGAGGGCTCGACGATGTTCTCGAGCAAGTCCCGCAAGGTGTAGCGGGAGGCGACACCCGACAAATCGGGACCCACGCCACCACCGGCACCGTCGAAGCGGTGGCAGGCGGCGCAACCGACCGAGTTGTACATGGCCTTGCCGTTCTCAAAGCTGCGACCCTTGATGCCACCCGAAGCCAGAGCCAACCCCTGCTCCACGGTGTAGGCCTTGCCGGGTCCTTTCGGCGCGGCATAGGTGGGATCACCCCCACTCGCCCGACGGGTGGAGAGCTCCTCGTAAGACTTCCGCTCCGAAGCATCGGCAACGGTGGACAAGGCATCCTTACGGATGTTCTCGATGAAGCCACGGAAGCTATTGCCACCCTGCCACGGTGCGGTGCGCGGGAACCAGCTGAAGAACGACTTCCGGAGAGCCGGAGTCCATCCCACCTTGGCCTCGCGCAACAAGTAGGCGTAGGCGATTTGCTCCTGGTTCGGACGGCTGGTGGCCGCTTGCGCAAAAGCGCTGGCATATCCGCGATTGCGATCCAACAGGGCATCGCTGGCGTAGCGCAGGTCGGAGTCGTTGGCGGTGAGCATCAGGGGCACGCTCTTGGCCACGACCGTCGGTGAACCCAATCGCACCAAGGCTCCTACGAGTTCGCGGTTGAGAGAGCGACTGCCGGACGGATACAGGGCATCCAGACGCTTGTGAGTGGCCTGATAGGCATCGCCCTCGGGGTTGCCGTGACGAATCAGCGTCAACTGGTAGGCACGGACCACGGCCAACTTGGCCGGTTCATCCAGCTTGCTCAAATCGAGCTTGTTGAGGAAGGCCAGCAACCGATCGCGGTGCTCGGGCTTGCCCATGCGGGCCAGAGCCACAGCGCCCTCGATCGAAGCCCAAGGACGGGTCTCGGTCAGGACGCGGTCGGCCCATTCGGACACCGGGCGACGCTCGATGGCCACGCGGGCGGCGTAGCGGACAAAGCGGTCCTCGTGTCCGAGGCTCTTCCACGCCTTGGCAACGGCTTCGGAGCCCGTGCCTTCGAGGTGAAGTTGTTCCAATTCACGACGCAGCTTGGCCGCAGCACTCAGTTTCGGAGCCGGGGCCGGAGCGGTGCTGTCCTTGCCCACATAAGTCACCCGATAAACGGCCGACTCGGTGCCACGACCGCCAATGGCAAAGTACATCGCGCCATCCTTGGGATGAATCACCACATCGGTGAGCGGCAGCGGACGGCCGCTGACGAATTCTTCCTTCACGGCCTTGTAGCCTGCGCCCTCCGGGGTGAGGTGGATGGCGTACATGGTGCCGTAGGTCCAGTCGTTGGCGAAGATGGCATTCTGGTAGCGCGCCGGGAACTTGGCGCCCTGCCCGGACGTCACACCGGTGGGCGAACCAGGGCCGATGTCGACGAGCGCTGGCAGGCTATCGGGATAGTAAGTGGGCCACTTGCCGGCACCGGAACGCCAACCCATGTCGCTGCCACTGGTGGCCATCGAGACGCGTGTGGGGCGGTACCACGGGCTACCGGCATCCCACTCCATATCGGAGTCGTAGGTGAACAAATCACCCACGGCGTTGAAGGCGATGTCGTACTCGTTGCGGTATCCGTAGCTGATCAGCTCAAAGGATTTGCCGTCGGGGTCGGTTTTGCAGATGTAGCCGCCCGGCGCGAGGATGCCGCGGGCATGGCCATTGGCATCCCAAAGGCGGGTGACGACCTGATCTTCATCCCAAGCTCGTGCCGCACGGGACAATTCCATGTGCTCGGGCAGCTTGGTGTGGTTGCCACAGGCGACGTAGAGGGATTTGCCATCGGGCGACAGGACAATGCCGTGCGGACCGTGCTCACCACCGCCGTCGATGCGACGGAGCATCTTCTCCTCGTCGTACTGGTCATCACCATCGGTGTCGCGCAAACGCCAAAGTCCCTGGCGACCGCCCTGCTCGTTGACCATCACGTACAAGCTGCCGAAGGCGTGCAACAAACCGTGCGCACCGCCGACGGCGTTCTTGAGCTTCTCGATGGTCGCCGGAGCGGAGGAACCCGGAGCCGCCAAGGTCAGGCGGTACAGTCCGCCGCCCTGATCGCAGGCCACCAAACGGCCCTTCGGATCCACGGTCATGCTCACCCAAGATCCTTGTTGGGATTTGGGCACCGCGTAAACCAACTCAGCCCGGAATCCGGGCAGAACCTGAATGGCGTCCGGCGTGATCACCGGCGCCGCAGCCGGCTTGCCCGGAGCCGCAGCTCCCGCCAAGGCATCGCCCCAAGGTTCACCCCCGTACTTGGCGAGCACCTTAGCCGGCTTCCAATCGGACTTGCCGGTCACCGAGGCCTCCCAGGATTTGTCGCTCTCGATGACGGTCTGCTTGCCGTCGTTGTCCTTGAGGGTCAGGCGGGCCACGAAGCCGGCAACATCCCCCTCGTTCTTGCACTCGGCCCGGAGTTCATGACGGCCTGCTTTCAGCTTGCGGGTCAGGTTGACCTTGGAGGGCTCGTTCCAGTCCGGGTTAGTCACCACCAACTCGCCATCCAAATACACCTTTGCGCCATTGTCGCAGGTGATCACGAGCACGGCTTCCTTAAGCGGACCGGCCACTTCGAAGGATTTGCGGAGGTTCGCCGCGGACTTGCTGTCGGGGCCGTCGGCCCAGATCCAGGAGGTGTCGGCGTGGATGGGGGAAGAGGCGAGGGCCAATACGGCCACCAGAGAACGCCACGAGAATGAACGCGGTCGGTTGATGTGCATGTCTCAATCAACCCGAAGCCACGAAAGCGTTCAAGCTCTGGTCCCAAATACCGTCAAAAAAAAGCGCCGACCGACGACATGCACCGCCTCGGTCCAGCACTCCGGAAATCACGGAATGCGCGGGTGGTACCGGGCGACCTGGAGTCCCGGAATCCAACCGCCCCGCCCTTCGGCATCGCTCACCCGGACCCATCCATTGCGGTATTGCTCCACCCGAACCTCGGTGCCATCGGCGAAATTCACGGCGATATCCGATTCCTCCAAGGGCCCAAACCGAGCCGGCACTTCCTTGCCCGCAATGGCTGCGTTGGGGCCTTGTTGCATGAGAATCCACGCGGTGACCCATCCCACAAAAGCCACAACGGCGACGGAACCCAGAAGCCATCGGACACCGGAACCGGAGTCCGCCAACCGGGGCTTGATGCGGATGAAGATTTGCCAACCGGACCAAACCCAGACCAGGACGCCCGCAACAGTTGCCCATTCATCGAGGGTCAACAACATCAGCCATTGCTTCCAGAACGGAAGCTCGGCCTGGCTCAATCGACGGCGTATCAAGTCCAGATTGTGGCGCAAGGCGGGATCCCTCGGAGTAATCCATTCCGCCTGCCGCCAAGCTGCCAAGGCCCGCCCCATCTCTCCCTGTCGAAACCGTGCATTGCCCAGATTGTAGAGCACACCAACGCCACCGGGCGCCCCGCTGAGTGCGCGTTCAAACCCGGCGACGGCTTCAGTGGGGTTACCCTGTTCGTAGGCTTTGCGCGCCTGATCAAAATCGGAGGCCGCCCAAGTCGAACCCATGAGCAGCATCACCCACAGTCGTCCCACTGCCGACAAACACCTCCAGACCCATCGATCGATCCCATTCATCGCCGACCTCCTTCCAAGACTTGGATGGCCTTCACGACCGCGTCGGCTGATTCCCTCAACTGGGACAATTCGGCCGACTCGGCGGCGGGTGCAAACTTGGCGGCATCCACGGCCGCAAAAAGTCGTCGCAAAGCCTCAGCCGAATCCAAATCAAGCCCCTTGGGAACCAAGCCCGATTCCACGACTTGCGCCGTGACCGCATCGCCGGAGGGCAAACCCAGAATCACCGCACACTGCAGACGCAACAACACGTCCAAGGCGGCAAAGAACTCTCCGGACTGGGAGGCCTGTGCTGCGGCACGCATGGCGGCTTGGTGACTGAGGATCGATTCCCTCATCTGGGAAGCCCGCGTGGGTTGAAGGCGGCGTTGACGCACTTCGCGCCAGCGACGCCATCCCTCGAGCGATCCCAGCCCGATCAACGGCAACACGATGACCACCAACCAAATCGGCTGCCGGCCCCAGGGAAGCTCCGCCGGAACCCGGCGGCCGCCGCGGATGGAAAGCGACATCAACTCCTCCCGATGATCCGCCACTCGGGCGGTCGGCGCCGCAGCGACCACGGGCTTAGTCGAAGCTGGAGCGCTCGCCCCCGCCTCAGGCCGGACAGTCACCGCGATCGGCCGGAGCGCGACTGTGGAATAGCGCCCGATCTCTGGATCGAAGAACGAATAAGGCTCAAAGGTCAGGGCCTTGATGGAAGGAGACTCCATTATGACCGTCGACTCGAAGGTCTTGGTACCGGACAGCCCCAGCGGATCTTCCGAGGCGAAACCATTGGTGCCAGCGTAAGTCTTCACGCCTTCCAAGGCTGTCAATTGGGGCGACGGCACCGAGTTGAAACTGCCGCGCCCATACACCGACCACTTCACCGTGATGGCTTCGCCAGCGGCAAGATTGGTGCGCGAGACGGTCGTCTTCACCGAGAACCGGCCGATCGCGCCTGAAAACCCCGCCGGACGCCCCTCGCTAGGCAGGGGCTTCACCCGGATCTTCCGCGCCGGGGCCTCAGCCATGCCTTTTTCCAGTTCGGCGCCGCCTCCGAAGAAGTCATCCAGCAAACTGCGCGAACGCCGACCGCGATTGACCTCCAGCACATACTCCTGCGTGGCCGGCCCGAGCGACAGAACCCCTTCTTTGATCGGCGTGGCCGTGTGCCGGTAACTCAAGACAATGAAGGCCTGGCCGTCTCTCACGGTTTGGGTATTGGACGGCGGCATCTCCTGGCCCGTGACAAACCCATCGAAGCTCATCTTCGGCGGAGCGATCTGGTTGAGGTTCACCGACGAATAAAGCTGCAAGTCGTAGGGCAGCGTTTCACCGACAAAGCACTCGTCCCGCGGCGTCACGATCTTCAACGAAACCCGATCCGTCTTGGCTTCCTTCGGAATGATCCGGCAACTCACCGCAGGCGTTTGGAAAGCCCCGCCGCGGGTGGTCACCGTCACCGGAGGGATGGTCAGTTCGCCCTGACCCCGTGTCTGCAACTGGAACTGGAAGGTCACCTGATACGACGACACACCGTTGATGATTTGAGTCATCTGGCGAGGCCCCAAGTACTGGATCGATTGAACCATGGGCAGGTTCGGGAGTTTGGGAACCTCGGTGGGTTGCTCGCCTTCCAAAATGACGTTGAAGCGCACGGTTTCCCCAGACTCGACAATGGCCCGGTCCAACGACGCCGTCACCGACGCCGCCGCCAGCCTGAACAGGAGCAGCGCACCGACACCCAAACATTGAAACCAGAAGCCAGCGTTCACCAGGCCTTCCTCCTTGCCGATTTGCCCGCACCCTCGCCATTTTCAGGCGATCCACGACGCCGGAAAATCAGGGCCTTCTCGGCCCCCTTCTGCCCATCGAGCACTTTTTCCGCCTCGCGGATCGTCATCAATTCACCTTGTCGGGCATCTTTGTCCGGTTCACCCGCCTCGGCTCCGGCCGCACCTTCTCCGCGACGATCGCCCGATTCTTGGCCCGGCTTGGCTCCGGCCGCTGAAGGCTTGCCCTGACGCCCCTCTCCCGGTTTTTTGCCCTGCTGCTCACCGGATTGGCCTTGGGATTGAGCGCCGTCTTGTTTGTCGGATTTCTCTCCCTTCCCGCCTTCTTTCTCCTCCTTCTGGCCATCCTTTGGACCTTGCGATGACTGCTGCTGCTTTGATGAGTCTCCTTCCGATGGATTCTGAGACTTCTGGGAATCCTTGCCGTTCTTCTGTGCGTCTTTCTGTCCAGACTGAGAATCCTCGGAATCAGACTCGGAGCCGTCCTTGGAATCCTTGGAGTCCTGTTTCTGATCTTGTTTGTCCTGCTTCTGATCTTTTTTGGAATCCTTCTGCTGACCACCACCCTGCTGGGGAGGCGGGGTGGGCATGGTCTCGATGGCCTGCTTCACGGCCTGATAATTGGCCTGGGCGGAGGGATCCCCGGGATTGAGTTTCAGGGCCGCGGTGTAGCTCGACAGGGCTTGCTGCCACTGCTCGCGTTTCTTGTCCGGATCCTGCTCGGCTTCTCCCGCACGATAGCGGGCGTTGCCCAAATTATACCAACCCTGCTGCTGCAGTCCCAAATCCGGAGATCGCAGCACTTGTTCGAACAATCCGGCCGCACCGTCGAAATCGTCCATGCGGTAGGCAGCCGCCCCCGCATTGAAGCGCAGACGGAAATCGTCGGGTTTCTCTCGAGCCAGCCGTTCGTATTCCTGACGAGAAGCCTCAAACTCGCCCTTGCGGTAGCGATCCAAGGCTTCATCGGAGGCCGCATAGGCCTGGGGAAGCCCCGCCAGCAGCACGAGGACCAGTGCGGCCACGGCACCGGCTTGAATCACCGAACCTTGAGGCAGACGCCCCGCGGCTTTCGACGCCCCAGGCAACAACAGTTCAACCAACAGCAGCACGATACCCAGACCCAACGGCCACTGGAATCGTTCAATCCGCGAGCGCACGGTGGTCGAGGAGAACCGCACGGCTTCCATCGGGGCGATGCCCCGCTCATACAACGTGGCCATGGTCCGCGAGGACTGCAACGGCAGGTAGAACCCGTGGGCCGCTTCGGCCAGACGTTGCAACAGCGATTCGTTCAGCAGCGATTTGACCGGGTTGCCGTCTTCGTCCTTGAGGAAGATCGCGTTGCCATAGGGATCGCTGGTCTTGAGCAATTCGCCGCGTGGGGTGCCCACCCCCACCGTGAACAAGTTGATCCCGGCTGCGGACAAACGTCGTGCGGCCGACTCGGCCAACTCTTCATGATCCTCGCCGTCGGTGATGAGGATCACCGCCTTGCGGGTGCCGGAATCCGTGCTGAAGGCCTGAATCGCTTCATCCAAAGCAGCCGCCAATGCCGTGCCCTGTTCGGGAATGATGTCCGTATCCAGCGCGGCCACGTTCTGACGAAACGCCTCGCCATCCAAAGCGAGAGGACATTGGAGAAAGGCCGATCCCGCAAATGCGACCAAGCCGATGCGGTCTGATTTCGAAACGGACAGCAAGTCGTAGCACGCCAACTTGGCCCGGGCCAGACGGCTAGGAGCGGCATCGGTCGCCATCATGGAGCGCGAGACATCCACGCAGACGACGATGTCTCGACCGGTGGCTTGCGCGACCGCATCACCATAGCCCCACAAAGGACGCCCCAGCGACAACAGCACGCAAGCCAGGCCGGCCACCCATAGCACCGCCTTCACCTGCTGGCGATGCCAGGAAAGCCCCACGGTCAATTCGTCCATCAACCGCGAGCGGATGAACAACCGCAGAGCCGACCGCTTGCGACGCCACGCCCAGACCAAAAACAGGCCCATGAGCGGCGTGAGCACCACTGCCAACTGCATCCACTGGGGTTCCGCGAAATCCATTCGAAATGCGTTGATTGCTGCGTCTAGGGAAGCCGGCGCCACACGGTGTTGCCGACAATCAACTCCAAGAGCAGCAAGGCCGCCCCGGGCGCAACACACCACATCATCCACTCGGCGTAGAGCACGTTCTGATGGGTTTCGACCTCGGTTTTCTCGAGCCGGTCGATCTCCTCGTAGATCGATCGCAATGTCTTGGTGCTGTCCGCGCGAAAATATTTGCCGCCGGTCCGGTCGGCAATCCGCGTGAGCGTGTCTTCGTCGATGTCCAC
>JARXAF010000080.1 GCA_029865985.1 Verrucomicrobiota bacterium | reverse complement strand
CGCGGGCCAATCGCGACGCCCTCGGTGCGACCGTGCAACTCAAGGCCAGCGGCAAAACCCAGTGGCGCACCGTCACAGCCAACCGCGGGTACCTGAGTTCCAGCGCCCTGCCCCTGACCTTCGGTTTGGGCGAGGCCACGGGCGTGGAATCAATCGAGGTCGTCTGGCCCGGCGGCCAACGCCAAAGCGTGCCGGCGCCCCAACCGGGCACGCTCACTGAAGTCCGCCAGGCTCCGTAATCAACGGCACCCCTCTCTCTGTCAGGGATGTCGCCGCCCCCCGCGTCACGCGGTAAGAGGGCATCGGACGGTTTGCGATTCTGCTCAGGGCGGAGTCGTCACGTTCTCGAGCGCTGACAACGCCCGTTCTCAATGAATCCGGGCACTCGCATGGCCGCATGCCTGCGATGCGTTTTACCACCGCTTAACAATTCTCCGGAATGTTCCTCACAAACCCTTGACGGAGGGCGTGTGCAGTGGGGGTGTTGCCAGAAGGCAACCAGTCGGTTCGGGAACCGTTCACAACAACACTCCAAACCACGCATGAACACACTCCACTCCACTCCCTCCTCGGGGGCTCCCATAAACGGGTTAGCTCGGACGGATCGAAAGACGCCCCGCACGATCGGCGCGCTGTTGCTCTCGGTCGCCATCCCGTTCGGCCTGCAGGCCCAACAGCAGCGGCCCGCTCGCCCCGCCCCACAGGCTCCGCCGGCATCCCGAGAAATGCCGCGGCCGCCAAGCCCAGGAAATCTCCCGCCACCCGGAGCTATGATGCCGCCGCCGCGGCCGGCCGCCCCTGAATTCCGATCCTGGGATGGCCGCGGAAACAACACCGCCAACCCCACCTGGGGAAGCGCGAGCACCCAGTACCTCCGGGAAACCAGCGGAGCCGCCTACACCGACGGTCTCTCCATGCCGCCCGGAGCTCGCCGCCCGAGTGCCCGAGTCATTTCCAATGTCCTTTCGGCTCAGGGCGACCAAGTCACGGCCGACTCCCGCGGGCTTTCCACCGCGATCTACGAATTCGGACAGTTCCTCGACCACGATCTGGGATTGGCCCTGTCGGGCAGCACGGAGCGCTTCGATATCGCCGTCCCTCGAGGGGATGAGTCGTTCGATCCCAGAGCCACCGGCGCGATGGTGATTCCCATGACTCGCTCGGCCTCGGATCCGACGACGGGAGTCCGATCACCCCGTCAGCAGGTCAACGACATCACCGCCTTCATTGATGCCTCCCACATTTACGGCAGTTCCGCCGATCGGGCCTCGTGGTTGCGCACCTTCTCAGGCGGCCGCCTCAAGAGCCGTTCGACGACCATCGGCGAACTGCTGCCGCTGAATGACGGCACGCAGTCCAACGACAACCCGCTGGGACTGCCCGCGACCGCGTTGATCGTGGCCGGAGACGTGCGGGCCAATGAACAACCCGGTCTCACCGCGCTGCACACCGTGTTCCTACGAGAGCACAATTCCCAAGCCGCCCGATTGGCGACCCAGCACCCGGATTGGAATGACGAACGCCTCTACCAGGAGGCCCGGCGTTGGGTCACCGCCGAGTTCCAGAGCATCACCGTCAACGAATTTCTCCCTGCCCTGCTCGGTCATCGGCTGCCGCCTTACAAGGGATACAACCCGCGCATCAACCCCGGCATTGGCAACACCTTCGCCACGGCCGCCTACCGCTTCGGTCACTCGCAAGTCGGCCCCGACATCGGCATTCTCAACGAAGCCTTCGTCGAGATCGAAAACGTGGATCTGGCCGAAGCCTTCTTCAATCCCCAGGTCATTCCCGCGATCGGCGGCATCAACCCCATCTTGCGCTACATGGCGGCCAATTCTGCGGAGTCCGTGGACACCTTGATTGTGGACCCGCTGCGGAACTTCCTGTTCGGGCCTCCGGGTGCCGGTGGTTTGGACCTAGCCGCCCTCAACATCCAACGCGGACGCGATCACGGTCTCGGGAGCTACAACACGGTCCGCAGTGATTTCGGCCTGCCCCGAGTGCGCTCCTTCCGGCAAATCACCTCAGATCCCGAACTGGCCGCAGCCCTTCAATCGCTCTACCGCACGGTGGATGAAGTCGATGCCTGGATTGGACTACTGTCCGAAGACCCCATCCCGGGCGGCAGCGTGGGAATCACGACCGACGCGGTCATCACCGATCAGTTCCGCCGCCTGCGCGACGGCGACCGCTTCTGGTTCGAGAATGCCGGGTTCGATCCTCGGGATTTGGCGATCCTGAATCGGGTGACGCTCAGTGAGATCATGGCCCGCAACAGCGGCGTCCAAGGGTTGCAACCTTCGATCTTCTTTGTGCGTCAGCCGTGAGGAACCTGCGGGGGTTAAACTCCGCTCAAAACCTCGATATCAACGACGTCGCCTGATCCCGGGCGACGTCGTTCTTGTTGCGACCCAATCGGTCCACGACCCAATCGATCCGCCACCCCACTGGCCCTGAACTGTCATCGATAGGCCGAGACTGGCTTGGGAAGCACTCCGAGTTCGGCGTAGTTGAATCCCGCCTCCAAGGGCTTGTAAGTGCCCACGATGTCCACGCTGCGTTTGGCATCGATGGCCGACTCCATGCCCAATCCCCAGTAAATGGCGTTGATGATCAGCCGACGCAAATCGGCGCACTGAAGGTCGTGGGCGCTGCCCATGGTCGATTGAACCACGCGCGCCTGACGGCCATTGCGGGTTTGCCAATGCTTGAACCAAACCACCGGCAACGGCTCCAACTCAGGATTGGGAGCGTCGGTGGGTTTACGACCCAGGAGCGGTTGGCCCCAGACCAAGGCCGTGCAGCCGGTCGGCAAATGGCCGCCTTCCTTGTAGGTGCGGTACACATCGGAGTTGCCCCAAATATCCTTCACCCCGCGCAAGATCGGGTGATCCTTCATCTCCGGAACCACGATCCCCCGGGTCGAGTCGGCATGCCACTGGCCGTGATGGTTCATGAAGCTGCCTCCGAGCACGTCATTGCCCCAGTCCACTTGCTTGCCGTTGATCTTGTACGGCAACGCCCCGTGGAACCCGTGGTTTCCGGTGCGCAACGAGAGGATCGGCCGACCCGAATCAATGTAGTCGACGATGAGTTCGCGCTCCTTCATCGGCAGGGTCAGGAGGCGCGGGAAGAACAGCACCAGATCCGCCTTCGCCAGCAGTTCCAGTCCCGGGATGTGGTGTTCGTGGAAGGGTTTCCCCTTCTCGGGATACACCGGCATCGTGGGATCCACCTCGCCCTTTTCATTCACCGCGAAGAGCACCGTGCAATCGAAGCCATGATGCTTGCTCAAGATCTTGGCCAGCATGGGCATCGACTGTTCGCTCCGGTACTCCTGGTCGGCGGCCATCAAGATCACCCGCTTGCCTTTGCCTGGGCCGGATTTCCCCGGATACCTCAGCCATTGCTCCGAGTCCGCGGCCTGAACCACGCCCAGGAAACACACGGCCAGCGCGGCCCATCGATGAATGGCGGTGCTCAAGTTGCGGGGCATGCAGCTAGTTCTTGGGGATTTCATTGACCGTGTAGTAGGCCTTGTTGTGGACCAGTCGACGCCCTGCTTGGGATCGGATGCCGGACAAGTCGAAATCATGGATGTGATCTTCCATCACTTGGTTGAGCGTGAGGTTCACCGAACGCCCGTCCGCCGAGGGCACCGCCCGCAGGACTTTCGGCGTGGTGTGATCTACCTCCGGGCTCCCATACCCGCCGTGGTACACGTGGGTGTAGGTGACGATGCGGTACGAGGCCACCGCGGCCGCTGTCTGAGAATCCACTGGCTCGGTAAAGGTGATCCGGAACCCGTCCTTGCGAATATTGATCTCTTGGATTTCGAACGGCGTGATGCCGTTCCAATCGATGCGCTGGAGTGCGAAGGGCGAGGTCCCACGCACGGGCCATTGCCGACTCGTGGTGAAGCCGCCGGCCATCAACTGGCCCTTCGGAGAAAACTCCACATTCATGATCCCCGTCGCCAACCCCTCACGGAAGGGATAACAGGCCCCCTGCCACACACCGTTGATTTGCTCAGTCGTAGCACGCATGACCAGGCTCAGGCTGTAGTCTCCCAAGAACAGTTGATTGTCGAAGGGGCCGAACTTGCCACCCGTCTTGTTGAGCCGAAATCCGGAGATGGATCGACCCATCTTGATGTACGGAAACTTCACGACCGGCGGCACCAGTTCGCGCACACGTTTCTTCTCGATGCCCATCCGGGAATCACTCTTCGGCTCCAGCGCGGGTGCCGGGACACCCGGGGCAAAGGGATACCAATTGTAGCTGGCCGGGTGGCCCAGAAACCCACCGGGCTTGAGGTGCTTGAGCGAACAGCAGCCATTCCAAGGCCCTTGGCTCTCGATGGCAAACAGGACGCCTTGAGCATTGCTCCCCACGCCGCCCGGACTGCGCAAACCGCTGCAAATCGGAATCATTTTACCACCTGGCGTGACCTTCACGGCCCACCCGCGGAACAAGTTGTGGGATTCGTAGGAACTGCTCAGGCCCAGCGCGACCCAGATGTTCCCCTCGGGATCGTGCTTCGAAGCGAACGCAAACTCGTGCCCCTCGGCATAGCCCCAATTGTTGCTCAAGGTGTCATACCGGTCGGCCACACCGTCCGCATCCGAATCGGTGATCCGGGTGACCTCGGCCCAACTCGTGGCCGTCATCGCACCATCCTTCCACGACAGCGAGAAGACCTCATCCTGCCCGCTGGCGAAGAGGTGGTATTCGGGGCGCGGCGGCAAATCGAAGGCCCCTCGAACGAAATAAATGTCGCCACGACGAGTGCCCACGGCGAGGCGTCCGTCGGGCAAGACTTCCAACCCTCCCGGATGCAATGGAACTCCGGAGGGAATAGGGATGTCGACGATGGGATAGTACTTGGCCTCCTCCTGTGCGGTACCCCACATCGCACCGAGGTCTTCCTCGGCCCGAAGGACAGACACGGCAGCCCACGCGGTGATCGCCCCCAGTAGGCACGTTTTCGCCAACGATCCCCGCATTGACGCCAGCACCGACGGAGAACGCGGGGCTCCAGCAAGACCCGTCTGCGATTCCAAAGAAGGAGTTACCATTGGTATTCGAGGGTCAGGGTGGATCGGCCAGGGGGAGGATTCAGGGGAATGAGCACTTCGTCCGTTGCCCCGCTGCGCACTCTGCCCGAGTGATCGCTGGTGATGCGCAGTTGGAGTGAGTCGGCACTGAAATTCCGCGCCGAAGACGAAGTGATGCGCTGGCCCACCGCCGCACGGAATTCAAAGGGCTGGGCGGCTGGTGAATTCGTCGAGGCCGTCGAGCCCGATGGGGTCGTGAAGGTCAGGGTCCGCCGGAAATAAGCCTTGGACTGTGCATCAAGCACGTCTTCGAAAAAGTCCTCCACCAGAATATCCCCATAACGGTACCGGAAGGTCGGACGCCGACGGGCATCCAAATGGTAGCCGAGAAACTGGTATCCGTGGTCTTGGGGAAAGAGGTGATTGGTCTTCGCCTTGCGAGGCCAAGTGGCCTCGGGGGATTCAAGACGGTGGAAGGGAATCCCGGGTGGAAAGTTGATGGAGTCGGTACCCCGCGGGTGAAAATGCCCCGCGTCAATGCTCACAAACTCGCCCTTCCACAGCATGCGCAGCGCCATTTCGCCGGAGTCGAATCCCAGATTGAGACGCTCCGGATACCCGACGCCAATCCCGCGGTAGCCCACCGGACCTTGCCCTCGGCACAACTCGGTGGTGTCACCGACTCGCAGTTCTCGGGATTGCCGGGACAACCCCACGGGCTTTTTAGCCCGGTCGCCATCGGCCAGATAAACCCACAAGGCTTCGATTTGCCGGGCCGCATCGCCCTCCAGCAAATTGGTCCGCCCCGAACGGCCTTCCGGCCAGTAACTGGGCATGATGACCGTCGGATTGAATCGGGCCGGTTCCCGCAAATAGAGATGGAACCAGTTTTTTTGAAGTCGGTGGGAAACCGTCGCCAAATCGATCGCCCCCATCTCGCCGGATTTCTGTCCATTGAACTCGTGGCAGGCGATGCAACTGAACCCCTCACTGCCCACCAGTTCGTGCCCTACGCTGCGGAATAGCGGGCCTGGAGGGACCTCAGGAATGCGGGCCGATTCCAAATGGTCGACGCGGGCGAACAACTCCACCAAATGCCCCACCTGCGCGTCGCCGTATTGAGGCATGCTCGCATCGAGATAACGGCGCGCGCGTTTGCCGTGCAGCAGCACATCGCGGATGCCCTCCGGCGTGAGCTTGGCTCCGACCTGATTCAAGGTGGGCGGCAGACGGCCCGCATCTCCCAGACCCGGTTCGGTCCCCGTGAACAAACCGGCTCGCTCCGCCGCAACGCCACCCACACCCGACCGTTCATGGCAGGCAATGCAGTTGAAGGTGACGAGCGTTTTCTGGATGCGCTGGGAGTCCGTCCACACGGGTGCTTGGGCCCGCGCCAATGCCTGGGTGATGTGGGCGCGCTGATCACGGCTCAAGTCGTACCGCGGCCACCGGCCGATCGCCTCGCTCAGGCACCCCTGCCCTGCTCGCAAGCTGGCCCACGCCGGTCCCGGTGCGGAGCGAACCTGAAGATCATCGTGACATTGGGCGCACCCGCGCGTGGCGAACTCCTGCCGACCTTGGGCCGCGAGAGCAGGGTCCACCGAGAGCGGTTCCAAGGCCGCAATGGGCTCGCGGGACACGGACAGGATGGATTCCGGCAAAGGGCTGCGCGGGAAACCGGGACCTTCCATCTCGAAGGAAAACTTCGGGTCATGCCCGGTGTGGAAATACGTGAGCTGGATGGATCGCCATCCCGATTCCAAATCCAACTCCACGTCCCACTCCTTGACCCCGCGACCATCACTGGGTTCCTGAACGACGAGCGAATGCCCTTCCACCGTCAGCGAACCGCCGTTCATGGTCAGGAAGAACCGGTATTTGCCTCGCGTGGCGATCTTCATCCAGCCCTCGTAGCGAATGGCCGTATGGTGCCCCACTTCTCCG
>JARXAF010000044.1 GCA_029865985.1 Verrucomicrobiota bacterium | reverse complement strand
GCAAGCAGGAGACCTGGAACAACATCCTCGCGGCGATGATCCAGGTCCGCGAGAACCACGGCTGGCGCGCCTGAGCGCGGGCTGAGTGAACCCAGCCAGCCCCCCGGAGTCGGCTCTCGAAGCCCTCCCGGGGGCTTTTTACTTCATCGTTCCGGAGGGAAGATCGACTGTTTCCGCCAGCGCGGACTGAAACCCTCAATGGAAGAGAGATTCCTCGGATTGCCTTTCGATTTCCCGGCGAGAGCCATCCACGGCTGAACGCCCTGAGCCGAACGAGCATTCTCTAGGATGGCTCGTACGATAGCGCTCCGGGACTGTCCGCTCGTGCGAGCTGCCTCACGAAGCCAGTCTGCGAGATCCGGGCTCAATCCAATGGTGATTCGATTCGTCATTTCACGTTGGCTTCCGGGCTCATATCAGTCGTTGTGATCCAGGTGAGAGGCGGAACAGCCCACGCGTGACCCAACGCTCTGAAAAGAGCTACCTGGGCCCCGGGGGCAGGGTTTCGTGGAGGAAGTCGGTCATCAACTGGCGGAGGTGGACGCTGGTGTTGAGGCCCTCGCTGATGGAGTGGGAGCGGTTGGGGTACGACATCATGCGGAATTGCTTCCCGTGGGCGATGAAGGCGTTCACCAGCGCTTCGGCTCCCTGGTAGTGGCAGTTGTCGTCGCCGGTGCCGTGGATGAGCAGCAGTTTGCCCTGGAGCCGATCGGCGAAGGTCAGCGGCGAGCCCTGACGGTAGCCTTCGGCATTGTCCGACGGCAGCCCCATGTAGCGCTCCTCGTAGATGGTGTCGTACAGGCGCATGTTGGGCACCGAGGCGATGGAGATGCCCGCGGTGTAGAGGTCGGGATGGCGGAGCAGGGCGTTGAGCGTCATGGACCCGCCGCCACTCCAGCCCCAAATGCCCACCCGCTTCGGGTCGAGGTAGGGCCGGGTGGCCAAGACGTGCTTCAGTGCCGCGGCCTGGTCTTGCGACGCCAGGATGCCCACCTTTCGGTAGATCGATTTGCGCCAGTCATGGCCGCGAGGCGTGGCGGTTCCTCGGTTGTCGAAACTCATCACCACATAGCCCTGTTGCGCGAGCATCCAGTGCCAGAGTTGGCCGGTGCCACCCCACTGGTCCTTCACGGTCTGTCCGGCCGGTTCGCCGTACACATGAACGATGAGGGGGTGCTTCTTCGTGCGATCGAATTCCGGGGGCAGCACGCACCAGCCGTCGATCTCGATACCGTCGCCTACCGGAACCCGGAAGAACTCCGTGGTAGGCACCTTCAGGGTGGCCAGCTTCTCACGGATCTTCTGGTTGTCGGCCAGCACTCGAACGGTCTTGTGGTCAGGCAGGGAAATGAGCTCGGTCTTCGGCGGCACCGTGAACGACGACACCGTGTGGAAGGCCCAACGCCCATCGGGTGAGGCCACGTACTTGTGGGTACCCGGGGCGTTGGTGGGCGTGATGCGTTCGAGGCCGCCGCCGCGGAACGAGCTACGGTAGAGGTAGCGCTGGGTGGGGTTGTCCGGGGAGGCCGTGAAGTAGAGTTCGTTGCCGGCCTCGCGCACCCGCACCAGTTCGGTGACATCGAAGGCCCCGCGGGTGGCCGCCTTGAGTTTGCCATTCTTCAGGCCTGCCCAGTAGAGATGCTGCCAGCCGTCCCGCTCGCTCCAGAAGAGGAACCGTCGGCCGTCACTGTGCCAGGTCAGGTCGTTATGCGCTTCGACCCAGGCCTTGTCGGAGTCGATCAGCAGTTGCTTCACGTCGCCGGTTGACGTTTCGGCGATGAACACGCGGTTGGTGTTCTGCAGGCGGTTCAGTTGCTGGATGAGGAGGCGTCGGGTGCCGGGAATCCACTGCAGGTCGTGGAGGTAGTGCTCGCGGGCGTCGCCGGGTGCCTTCACCCAGCGGATGTCGCCGCCGGTGGCGTCCACCACGCCGATGCGACAAGCGGAGTTCAACTCGCCGGTCTTGGGGTAGGGGATGCGCTGGATCTGCGGATACAGACCGTCGGTGTTGTTCACCAAGGTGACCTCGCGAACGCCTTCGGTGTCGAATTGCCAGAAGGCGATCGACCGGCTGTCCGGGCTCCACCGGAAGCCGTCCTGCATGGAGAACTCCTCTTCGTAGACCCAGTCGAACGCGCCGTGGATGAGGTGCTCGTTGGGCGTGTCGGTCAGGGTCGTGATCTTGCGGGAACGCAGGTCCTGCACGTAGAGGTTGCGCTCACGCACATAGGCCACGCGGGTGCCATCGGGCGAAAACTTGGCGAACTGCAGGCTCGAGGCCGGTGCGTCGCCGCCGAGTTGGAAGAGTTCGTGGCTGGTGCGATCGAGCACCCAGTAGTCACCGCGGGCATTCGTGCGCCACACCTTTTTGCTGTTGGTGTAAATGAGCACCTTGGAGCGATCGGTCGACCAGGCGTAGTCGTCCACCGACAGAGGCTGGGTCTTGCCAGCCGGGATCAATTCGGAGGCCGCCAACAGCACGTCGCGCTTGTCGGTGGCCGGATCGTGCCGAACCAAGTCCTGACCGGGACCACCACTGGCCGGCTTTTCCCAAGTGACATAGCCCGAACTGTCCTCCAACCAATGGCCGCCAAATCCGTCGCCCCCGAATTCGCCGCCCTTGAAGATGCGTTCGACGGTGAGCAGCGGGTTCGGAGCGTTGGTGCTACCGGCCTCGGCGGCACGGCCGACAATGGATATGAGCGGAGTCGTGCCCAGCGCGAGGAGGACGACGAGCAGGATTCCGGTCCCTAGGGACAGGCTCCGGAGCGGGCGCGATTGAGGGTTCGGCAAGGAGGGGTTCATCGGGGCGAAGGATGGGGCTCAGTGGATGTCCACAACGCGCGGTCCCAGCACCTCCATGCGCGGGGTGAAGCCTAGGCCGGGGCGATTCGGGGCCTCCATGTAGCCATCCACCCGTTGCGGAGCGCCTTCGGCCGTGCTGACGGTGACGTAGCTGTTGAAGTCAGTGCTGGTGAAGCGGTAGGGCTCGGGCGTGCTGTGGGCGAGATGGGCGATGGCGGCCGTGGTGATGTCGCCGCCCCAACTGTCTTCAAGGGTCATGGCGATACCCATGCTGACGCAAAGGTCCCGGGCCTGCTTGGTTTTCGTGAGGCCGCCGAGCTTGCTGATCTTGAGGTTCACCACATCCATGGCGAGGTCGGCCTTGGCACGAAGGAGCAAGTCGAGGCTGTCCACGTTTTCGTCGAGCACGAACGGGTGATCGGTTTGGCGACGCACTGCGAGGCATTCTTCGTAGGTGAGGCACGGTTGCTCGATGTACACGTCGAGGTCGCGCACGGCCCGCACCACGCGGACGGCCTCATGCTGGGTCCAACCGGTGTTGGCGTCGGCCACCAGGCGTTCGCCGCCCTTCAAGATTCCGCGCACCGCACGGATGCGGGCGATGTCCACATCGGGATCACCACCGACCTTGAGCTGGAAGCGGGTGTACCCTTCGGCCCGGTAGCCTGCGACCTTGGCGGCCATGGTCTCGGGGTCTTCCTGCGAGATGGCCCGGTAGAGGCGCACCTTCTCGCCATAACGGCCGCCCAAGAGCGTGCACACGGGCAGTCCAGTCGCCTTGCCCAGGAGGTCCCAGCACGCGATATCAATGCCCGACTTCACATACGGATGCCCCTTCAGAGCGGCATCCATGCGGTGGTTGAGCTTGCCGAGTTCGAGCGGGTTTTCGCCGATGAGCAGGGGGCCCAATTCGAGCAGACCCGCTCGCACGCCGGCGGCGTAGGCCGGCAGGTAGAACGGCCCCAGCGGGCAGACCTCGCCATAGCCGATGAGGCCCGTGTCGGTTTCGACGCCCACGATGGTGCTGTCGAACACGGTGACCGATTTGCCACCGGACCACTTGTAGGTGGTCTCGTAGAGCGGGAGGTCGACCTGATGGGCGAAGATGCGCTTGATGGTCATGGGAATCGGGGGTGATGAAATTAGGATTTACGGCCCCACAAACGGACGAGCAGGGCGTCCACGTCGGGATCGTGCTGTTGCAGTTCGGTGCGGTTGAATGGGTAGAAATCGTTGCGGGAAAAGAAGGCCTCGGTGCATTCGGCGAAGTACTCCATGGGGTTGGTCATGGCGTAGGCCCGGTCCCAGTGGGTTTTACCGGCGGCATCTTTGCGTTGGACGCGCTCGTAGCGTTGGCTGGCTTTGGCGGCGTTGTAGGCGGCGGCAATTTCGGTGTTGGAGAACCCACCGGGCAGCACGCGGTCATGATAGGCGTGGGCCAATTCATGCAGCGTGAAGTTGGGCATGCGCCGGGTTTCGGATTCGAAGTCCGGGATGTCGGTGAATTCGACGCCGTGGACCATGGCGGGATCCCGGCCGTTGTCGCGCAACCAACCGGCACCCGGGTGGTACTCGGCCCGCCCGCCTTCGCCGGGATAGGTGCGGGTGAACCAGAGGGTGATCTTGCGCAGGTGTTGGACGGCTGGCGCGGGAACCACCTGGATGATCTCACGCAGTTGGATCGCCAGGAGTTTGAGCGCTTTGTCCGTGGCGGGGCGTTGCTCAGACCAAAGTCGGGTGTCGATGCGGACCGTCCAGCCTTCGACTTCACGAACCAACCGTTCGGGATGGGAAACCCACGCTTTTTTGGGTGCATCTGCCAGAAGCCGAGAGCCCGACAGCCAAATCGGGACGACCAGCAGGCCGGTGATCCAATCACGGCGTGAAAGGCTGCGGTGAGAGGGTTCGGGTGGGGTCCGTTTTGCGCTCAACGACGGAAATCGAAGCAGAGGATCGGTTCGGAGTCTTGGGAAGATTCCAGACTTTCGAAAATAGATTAGACTAGTTTCGAACTAGTCTTACGGTTCGCTTCAATGAATAGCAGCGTGATTTCGGTGCCGTTGGCCGAGGCGAAGAGCAAGTTGTCCGAGCTCATCGAGCGGGTGGGGCAAGGTGAAGAGTTCATCATCACGCGCCATGACACCGAGATGGCGCGCCTTTCTCCGGTGAATCGTCCCAGCCGTGGCGAGGCGGCCGAATCCATCGCCCGAATGCGGGCCGGAAGGGCGACGCGTTCGGCCTCCGCCGAAGAACTCCGCCTGTGGCGTGACGAGGGTCGACGATGAACGGATCTTTCGTGCTGGATTGCTCGGTGACGATGGCCTGGTTTTTCGATGGCGAGGCGACGCCCTTGACCGATGAGATCCTCGATCACCTCAATCAATCGGGATCAGCGATCGTCGCCGCACATTGGCCTTTGGAGGTGACCAACACGTTGCTGATGGGTGAACGCCGCAAGCGCTGCACGCCGTCCGATTCCGCCCATTTCATGGGGATCTTGAGTTCGCTCGCGATCGATGTGGACCGAGAGACCGGTGCACGTGCGTTTTCGGAGACCCTCGCCTTGGCTCGCACCCATTCTCTCACGCAGTACGACGCGGCTTACTTGGAGTTGGCGATGCGGAACAAGATCCCGCTGGCCACGTTGGATGCCGATTTGCGCAAGGCCGCCAAGAAGGTGGGGGTCGAATGTTGGCCGCAGCGGATATGATGGCCGCGGTGGGGCATGGAAGCAGTTCATGAGGTGATGGTTCACGGTGGGGGCGCCTGACGATCGGGTTAGCGTAGTGTCCCACAAATATCTATCCACTTCGGGCTGTCGTTTTCCCTGGGATGACCTGACCCGAATCTTTGTCCGCACCCTCCTTTCAGCGGAGCCGATAGAAGGTGGTTTGACCCGATGGCGTCAGAAAGACCGCGTCCCGGGCACCGATCACAAAGGGGGCACCGGCGACGGGAGTCCAAGTGGATCCGGTTGCCAAGCTCGGCGAGGACTCCAAGTGTTGGGAAGGTGTTGAAGTCGGCCATTGAATCAGCACCTGACCGCCTGCCGGCTGGATGGAAAGCGCCGCAATGGTATCGCCGGTCGAGGAGCAGACATCGGCAAAATTCTTGAGTGCAGACTCGAGATCGTATTGGTCCGTCGTCCCGCTGTTGTCGAAGTCGAACACGCTCGGCATCCCCCAATTCGACAGCACTCCCTGGAGGTCCGCCTGATCGACCACCTTGTCCAGGTTCCCATCGCCTGGGCATACCGGTTCGGAATCGAGGATGGCGTTCATCACCGTCATGAGCTCATCCAGAGCCTCACGTTGGGATTCAGTGAGCACTCCTCCGGCCAGCAGGTTGTCGCGCGTGCTGTCGAGGCCAACTGGATTGGCGGGGGTGCGTGTCAGGTCGAACAGTTCGAACGGATTGATTTCCGAGTCACAGTCGGCGTACGCGGATTTGACCAGTTTATACCGGTCATTGCGAACGGCCCAAACCGCCCTCGGGAGGATAGTGAGATTGGTGTAGACGTGACTCCGAACCTCGCAACAGCTCGAGTATTCGACCGCAGCCCCGGGTCCGAACCATTCGGCTCCGCTTTCAAGGGCCAGGCTTTGGCTGCTGAACAGAATATCGGACCCGATCTTTTGTCCTGCGACGGTGAAGACCGACGGAGGAATATGAACGTTCGGCGGGACGGTGGCTCCTAGTTCCGAATAGTTGTACCTTCGGATCGGTACGGCTGACGCATTCGTCAGATAAGCCAGGGTCGGCACACAGTCCAAGATGTGCGATGCGGGCACGGTTGAGCGCACCTGGATTCCAGCGATTTCACCAAACAACGAGAAGAGGTCCACCGCGTTGACCATGTTGGTGACGGTCCGACCCGGCTGAACGACCATCGGACCTGAAACGATCATTGGGGCAGCGATACCGGTCTGATAGGGCGATGCTTTGGCGCGGAGGGGATTGTAGGGAGCCAACACGCTGGGGTAGTAGGTCCCGTTGTCACCGCAGACGATGATCATCGTGTCTGTAGCCTCTGGACTGTAGTTCACCTCTCCGGTTGGAAGACGGGTAGCAAGTCCTGCTCCTACCAGAAGTCGCCCTATCTCCTGGTCCAGTGCATACAGCATCAGGCCGCTCAGCACTTTGATCTGTAAACCGGTTTGATTCCCTTCCCGAATGGACGCGGGCCAAGTGAAACCCGGGGGGTAGAGATTTGTGGGTGGTTGCTGGTAGGGGGTGTGGATCGAGCTGTAGCTAACCGTGCACATCCACGGTTTCCCCGGAGTCGAGGCTTGCTGACGAATCCAGTCCAATGCGTCGTCCGTCTGGGCCGTGACCATATAGCGACGGTCCAAGACCTGGGCGACATTGGTGCCGTTGTTGATGGTCCTCAGCCAGGCATAGTACCCGTTGCCCAATTTGAAGTTCGGCGGAATGGTGGCTGCAGCACAGTTGGTGGCGAAAACTCCGGTTGCAGTCAGTGCCGGGATGCCTCCGGCTTGAAGGCATTCCTGTCCTGTGTATCCCACGCCACCTTTGTCATCACAGTAGATGTTGCCTTGAAGCCCAAGAAACCAGCAGACACCCCGTGCCGGACCTAGAGGAAAGCCACACGGATACAAGGTGGTATTCGTCGTCTGTCCCCCCAAGGTCGTGTCGATGAACGGGGGGCCACCCGCCAGGCAACCATTGAAGTAGTTCCAGCCCAAAGCAGTCGGCCCCGCTATCCCGGCCGGGTTATTGCTGGGTCCTCCAAGATGGTATTTGCCAATCATCGCGCTGACGTAGCCAGCACCGGCTAACACTCGGGGTGTAGTCATCTCGTAGGGAGAGGTCTGCGAGGATGGTAGGTTGTAGTCGAGCAGGGCGGACTTGACCCCATTCCGTAAGGGGTACCGACCGGTGAAGAAGCATGCCCGGCTGGGGGAGCACTGCGGCATCATCCAGCAGTTGTTGAACGCAACACCTTTGCGGACCAGCGCGTCGATCACCGGCGTGAGATTGTTGGATGCCGGATTGAAGGCCCTAAGCTGGTCGATGCCGACATCGTCCAGAATGACGAAAAGGATGTTCGGTTTAGGTGGGGAGGTTTGCGCCGTTACACTCCCGGTCTGATGCGCGACGAAGAACAGCCACACAACGGCCGAGGTTAGAATTCCCCTCAATTTCACTAGGGTAGCCTCCCATGGGGCCATCAGCCTGCCAACCCCATTCGGGGACAGGTCATGGGGCCTCGCGCAGACGAATCACCTGTCCCTCTATCAGTGAGGAGTAAAGTGGATGGTTATTTGTGGGACACTACACTGGGATCATGCTCGGTCTGGCCTCGGCCTGGCCTTGGAGTTGGCCTTGGAGCTTGATGCGAAGGCCGGGCACCCGTTTGCTCCCGGAACGAATGACCTCGCCCTGCGTTTCGGTGGCCATCCATCCCAGCTTGTTTCCGGAGGCGGTCCACGCCCGGTTACGGGCTTCGTTTCAGACCCGTCGCATTCATGGGGCGTTTCATTATGACACGGCCCGCCGCGCTCACCGCTGGATGGCCGTGCATGCCACCCATTCTCCCGCCGTCACGGCCGACGATGCCCGATCCATTTATGATCAGGCCGCCCGCGAGTCGGTGGTTGGCTTGGTGCCGGGCCAGTGGGGTTGCATTGGATTGGGTTGCGGAAGTGGGCACAAGGAGGCCCGCGTCGCCGCGGCCTTGGCGGCCCAAGGTTCTTCGGTGACCTGCCTGCCGCTGGATGTGAGCGTGCCACTGGTGTTGATCTCTCGGGAGGCAGCGCTGGCCCAGGTGCCGAATCTCACAGTCCACCCGATCGCCGCCGACCTCACCGATGCCTCCGACCTTTCCGCAGTCATTGATTCTTTGTTGCCCTCGGGGGCAGGCCGTTTTTTCACCCTCTTCGGCATGCTCCCGAACTTCGAGCCGGAGTTCATTTTCGGGCGCATGGCCTCGTGGCTGCGTCCCGGAGATCGCCTGCTCTTTAGCGCCAATTTGGCTCCGGGTCCGGATTTCGAAACGGGGGTGCGTACGGTTGTGCCGCAGTACGACAATCCTGAAACCCGGGCCTGGTTAAGGACCCTGCTCGAAGACCACGGAGTTGCCGCGGATGCCGGATCAGTGCAGTTCCACATCGAACCCGTCCAAGGTTTACCGAGCTGCGCGCGCATCGCGGCCGACTGGGTGGTGGCCCGGAGTTCGGAATGTGTTCTGGATCGCGAGTCCTTTTCTTGGGAACTGGGTGAACGAGTCCGCCTGTTCTTCTCCATCCGTCACACGCCCCAGTCCATCGAGTTGGGATTGCGGAGCCAGGGTTTGCGTCTCGCGCAATCGTGGATTGCGGAATCCGGAGAAGAAGGGGTGTTTTTGGTCGAACGATCGGGCGGAGCCTGATGGGTTTTCAACGGGATACACTGCGAACAAAGGATTGCCGCGGGGCCTCTTCCCCCCGAAGGTCCCAGAGAACTCAATGAGTGACGCCGCTTTTGACAGTGTGTCCGTGAATCCCCCAGCAACCGGTGCCGGGTGTGAGGACGATTTTTCGGTGCCGGTGCCGCGACCCAAGACCTCGATCTTGAAGCTCGTTGGAGAGGTGCTGGATCATGGAGGGCCTGGGTATCTCCAGTTCGCCATCACCAACATTTGCAATGCCGACTGCGGCTTCTGCGGCTTTGCACGCAGCCAGTTCGACCCGAAGAAGCGCCGCTCGGTGACGCTGAAGGAGGCCAAGGACGTCATCGACATCGCCGTTCGCAACCACATCGGCTACCTGCTGTTTGTGGGTGGCGAACCGTTGGTTCACCGGGATCTCCGGGCGATGGTCCGTTATGCGGCTCGCAAGGGCATCAAGCCCATGATTTGCACCAACGGCGGCTTGTGGACCGAGGAGAACATGCGCGCCCTGGCCAGCGACGGCCTGAGCAGCGTCATCATGTCCATCGACGCCCACGACATCGCGGCCCACGAAAAGAACCGCGGGCTCAAAGACGTCTGTGCGAAGATTCGTCGCGCCAATGAGTTTTTCCTCAGCCTAGGAGTCCAGACCACGGCCAGCATCACGGCCAGCAAGCTCATCGAAGATTACGACAAGCTGCCCGAGTTCTTGGAATCCCTGGGTTTTGAGAATTGCACGTTCAGCTACCCGCTCACCGACCTGAAGAGCAGTTACTTGAGCTTCAGCGAAGGCGGACTCGTGAGCTTCACCAAGGATGAGCTGTATGAGGTCTTCGAGAAGATCAAGCGAATGAAGCACCGCAGCGGTTATCCGGTGGTGAACCCCACGGAGTCTCTCGACGAGATGCAGCGGCATTTGCGCGGTGAGACCGAACAATTCGGATGTCTGGGAGGCTACAAGTACTTCTACCTCGATTGGCATCTCAACCTGTACCGCTGCCACTTCTGGGAAACCCCCATGTGCAATGTGTACGAGTGGGATGAGTCCAAGCTCGTGCGCGACGGTTGCACCCGGTGCATGATCGACTGCTACCGCGACCCCAGCGTGCTGCAGTTCGTGGCTGTCAGCGCCATGGACACTTGGAAGGCCCTCAAGAAGGGCCAATTCCTGCAGGCGGCCCGTCACGTGTTCGACAAGCGCAACCTGACGTCGATCAAGGCGGTGGCTGAAGATTTCAAGTGGGTGACCAAGGTTTAGTCCATTGGGTGTGTTCACACCGATTCGGTCTAAAAATCGCGGTTTGATGGAAATCAGGCTTGTGTGGACCGGGCCCCTTGGCCTATCCAAGTCGCCCGCTCCGAACGGAGTCTGTGCCAGTGTAGCTCAGCGGTAGAGCAGGGGACTCATAAGCCCTTGGTCGGAAGTTCGATTCTTCCCACTGGCACCAATCCGCTTTCATTGGGGATTTCCACAAACGGTCGGCCAATCCTTGGTTTAAAACAGCCACGCGATCCTCCAGGTCACGTCATCGACGCCGGATGATCTCAATCGGAAGAATTCCCAAGCGCTGAAAATTTTCGGTGAGGGGTTTTCTTTTTCAGGTGTTTCCGGAGATGTCGGAGTCGAGGTGCGCTGGGTCCTAGTTTCCTGATGAAAGTGGGAGTCGAACCCGGAAGAAGCCGATGGTCTCCAAGGGCACGGGCGATTCGATGGGCGAGCCGATGGCATCCGAACGTCCCTCACTGATCGGGCTCCAAGGGGCTCCGGTTTGCAG